>JBKJNV010000057.1:0-5723 GCA_046593435.1 Roseomonas sp. | reverse complement strand
GAGCCGGACATCGAGGTGCTGAACACGCGCGAGACACCGGCTTCGGGTGCCTCTCGCGAACGGGAAGCGGATCTGCGCCGGTCGCTGCGCAATGAGGGCACCGGCGCGCAGGCACCGGCGCCCCCGCCGCGGCCGCCGCTCAACCTGCCGGCGAGCCTCACCGACCGCGTCGTGCGGCTTCCTGCCGAGGGCGCGCCTGCCTTCGACCCGGCCAGGCCCGAGACCGACAACCAGTTGCAGCAAGCTCTGACGCTGCTGCGCGGCGTGGCTGCCTTGCCACCCGCGCAACGCCGCGCGGCGCGCTGACACCTGGCGCTGGCGTGACAACGGCCCGGCGATGATGCTTCCGGGCTGGCGTGCGCTTGGGTTCACCTGGGCGGGTGTGCTCGTGCTTGTGGTGGGTGGGGGGCTCTGGCTTGAGCGTCTGGGGCCGCTGCAGGTCGCACCCGGGCTTGCCGCCGTTGCTGCCGACGATGTCCCCGCCCCTGCACCCGCCCCGACGCCATCCCAACCCCTCGCCGCCGCGGCACCCGAACCCAGCCCGCCAGCGGTGGGACCTGACCCCGGCCCGGCGGCCGTGGCATCAAACGGCGCCCCTCAGGCAATGCTGGCTCCTGTCCGCAATCCACAGGCAACGGCGCCGGCCGGCAGCCAACAGGCAGCGGTGCCGGCGGGCGACTCACAGGCAACGGCGCCGGCCGGCAGCTCCCAGGCAACGGCGCCGGCCGGCGTTGCGCCGCTGGCCAGTGGCGCCACGCCTCCGCCGGCTGGTGAGACCGAGCGCGCCCCGCCGCCAGCCACCGTGCCCGCCGCCGATCCGCCGCCCCCGCGCGTGCCGCCGCGTGGCATGGCAGGGCTTGACGCCTCGCTCACCGAGCCCGGTCCGCATGGGCCGCTGCCGCGCATCTCCGCCGATGGGCGTACCCCCATCCGCGCCTATGGCCGCCCCTTTGACCGCAGCGACACGCGCCCGCGCATCGCCATCATCGTGGGCGATATCGGGCTGAACGCGGCGCAGAGCGACGACGCGCTGCGCCGGCTGCCGCCCGCCGTCTCCCTTGCCATCACGCCCTATGGCTATGGGCTGCCCGCCTGGTCCGACCGCGCCCGCGAGCGCGGCGTCGAGACCCTGGTCGCGATCCCCATGGAACCGGCGGGCTTCCCGATGAACGACCCGGGTGACCGCGCCCTGCTCATCAACCAGTCGCTGCCGGAGAACCTGGATAGGCTCGCCTGGGCGCTGGCGCGGACCCAGGGTTATGTCGGTGCGATAGGCGCCATCGGCGGCATGCGCGGCGAACGCTTCGCCAGCACGGGCGCGGCCTTCGCCACGGTGCAGGACAGCCTGCACGGCCGTGGGCTGCTCTACATCGACCCGCGGCCCGGCGCGCGCGGCCCGGCGCGCGCCTGGGGCCGCGCGGTGGACATCCTCATCGACGAGCCCGCGACGCGCGGCGAGATCGAGCGCCGGCTGACCGCGCTGGAAGCCCTCGCGCGGGAGCGTGGCAGCGCGCTGGGCCTGGCCGGCAGCCCGACGCCGCTGGTGGTTGACCGCATCGCCGCCTGGGCGGCAACCCTGGATGCCAAGGGGCTGGTGCTCGCGCCCGCCTCTGTCCTGATCCGCCGCCCCGAGGCGACCGCCCCCCCCGAACCCGCGAGCCGCACCCCATGAGCGAACTGCCCTACCGCCCCAATGTGGGTGCGGTGCTGTTCAACCGCGAGGGCCTGATCCTGGTTGCGCGCCGCGCCGACATGCCCAATGCCGAAGGCGCACCGGGCGGGTGGCAATTGCCCCAGGGCGGGATGGATGAGGGCGAGGATCCGCGCGTGGCGGTGCTGCGTGAACTGGCCGAGGAGATCGGCACCGGCCGCGCCGAGATCATCGCCGAGCACCCCGACTGGTTCACCTATGATTTGCCGCAGGAGCTGATCGGCATCGCGCTCGGTGGGCGGTATCGCGGCCAGCGGCAGAAATGGTTTGCGCTGCGCTTCACCGGCGTGGATGCGGACATCCGTCTCGACCTCGACCCGCATCCGGAATTCGACGCCTGGCGCTGGGTGAAGCTGGCCGAGCTTCCTGGCCTCGCCGTGCCGTTCAAGCGCGCGATCTACGCGGCGCTGGCGCGCGATTTCGCGGGGCTGTAGCCGCCCTTACTGCACCACCGCGAGCTGTGCGGGGTCGAGTGCCAGCCACACCGCGCCGCCCACATCATGCACATCGAGCGGCGGTGCGGCGACGCGCAGGCGCAGCGCGCTTTCGGTCGGCTGCACCACGGAGTCCCAGCTTTCGCCGAGGTAGGTGCGCTCTAGAATGGTGCCCTGCATCACCGGGTGGCCACTGGGCGCCTCGGGGATGGCGCGGTGCAGCCCGATGCTCTGGGGGCGGAGGGAGACGAGGGTCGGGCCTTGCGGCAGCGCCTGGCCGGCCATCGCAGCGGCGGGAAGGGAGAAACCGTCGGCGGCGAAGACATCGCCCGAGACCACGCCCTCGATCAGGTTGGTGCGGCCGATGAAGCCGGCCACGAAGCGCGTGCGCGGGCGGGCATAAAGCAGATGCGGCGCGTCGACCTGCTCGACACGGCCGGCATTCATCACCGCGATGCGGTCCGAGGTCGCCATGGCCTCGGCCTGGTCGTGGGTGACGTAGACGGTGGTGATGCGGAAGGCGTTGTGCAGGCGGCGGATCTCGAAGCGCATTTCCTCACGCAGGTTGGCGTCGAGGTTGGACAGCGGCTCATCGAGCAGCAGCACCGCGGGCTTGATGACGATGGCGCGGGCAAGGGCCACGCGCTGCTGCTGGCCACCTGAGAGCTCGGAGGGGTAGCGGCCGGCCAGGTGCGCCATCTGCACCGTCTCCAGCATCTCCGCCGTGCGGGCGCGCACGACGGCGCTGGGCAGCTTGCGCAGCTTCAGGCCAAAGGCGACGTTCTCCTCGACCGTCATGTTCGGCCAGATGGCGTAGCTCTGGAAGATCATCGACATGCCGCGGCGTTCGGGCGGCAGCACGGAATCGGGTGCCGAGATGATGGCGCCGTCGAGCGCGATGGTGCCGCCATCGGGAGGCACGAAGCCCGCGATCATGCGCAGCGTGGTGGTCTTGCCGCACCCTGAGGGGCCGAGCAGGGAGACGAACTCACCTTCCTCAAGCGCGAGGTCCACGCCGTCGACGACGGTGATCGCGCCGTAGCGCTTGGTCAGCTTCGAAAGGATCAGCCGGGACATCAGGATTTTCGGAGCATGAAGTCAGGACCTTCTGAGCATGAAGTCGCGCCCGGCCAGCTTCATGCCCACCGCGACGAAGACCATGGTGATGACGAGCAGGATGCCGCCGAAGGCGGCCAGCACCTCGAAATTGCCGGCCTCGGAGAGATCGTAGAGCAGCACGGACATGGTGCGCGTGCGTGGCCCCACGAGGAAGACGGCGGCCGAGAGTTCGCGCGTGGCGACGATGAACACGATCAGCCAGCCGCCCAGCAACGCGCGCTTGACCAGCGGCGCGGTGACGAAGCGGATGGCCTTGAGCCGGCCGCCGCCGAGGATGCGCACCGCTTCCTCCATCTCCGGATGGACGGAGCGCATGGCAGCATTGGCATTGGCATAGGCGATGGGCAGGAAGCGCGCGGCGAAGGCCAGGATGATGAGCGCCGCGGTGCCGTACATCGCGAACGGCGGCGCGGCATAGGCAGCGTAGAAGCCGATCGCCATGATGATGCCCGGGATGACAAAGGGCGCCATGGCGAGGAAGCCCAGCGCATCGCCGAAGCGCGACAGTTTGCGCACCACCATGTAGGCGACCAGCAGCGCGATGATCAGCGCGATGGTGGATGCGGCCGCCGAGAACCAGATGGTGTTCCACACCGAGGTCAGCGCCATGTCGTGCTCGAACAGCAGCAAGCGGTAGTTGCGCAGGGTCAAGTTGTCGAGCGACAGGCCGCGGCCCCACGCTTTTGCGAAGGATGCCTGGATCAGCACCATCACCGGCAACAGCACCGCGAACAGCCCCACGCCGCCGCACCAGGCGAACATCACCCAGCGCCAGAGGCCGAGCTTGATCTCACGCCGCTCGCCGCCCTTGCCGGTCTGGGAGACGAAGCCCTTGCGCGCCAGCAGCAACTTCTGTGCGCCGATCATGGCCACCGTGATGAGCAGCAGCGGCATGGCATAGGCGGCCGCGACTTCCATCCGCACCGGGTGTTCGAAGAACTGCCATAGCTGCGTGGTCACCACGTTGATGCGTGCGGGGATGCCGATGATGGCCGGCGTGCCGAACAGCGCGATGGTCTCCAGGAACACGATGATGAAGCCGCCCAGGATGGCCGGCCCCGCGAGCGGCAGGGTCACCCGGCGCATTGTCGCGATGGTACCCGCGCCCAGGATGTTCGCCGCGTCCTCCATCTCCGATGAGATGAGGTCCAGGGCGGACTTCACGAACAGGAAGACAAGCGGGAAGGAATGCAGCGCGATCACGGTCGCGAGGCCCGAGAAGGTGTAGATATTGACCAGCGGGTCCTCGGCGCCGGTGACGGCGCGCCACAGGATGTTGAGGAAGCCCGAATTCGGCCCCGCGAGCAGGATCCAGCCGATGGCACCCAGGTATGGCGGCAACACGAAGGCCGCCATGACCATCGCCCAGACGAAACCCTTGCCCGGCATGTTCGTGCGCGACACCGCCCATGCCATCGGCACTGCTATCACCGTCGCGATGCTCGCCGAGAGCAGGCCGAGCTTGAGCGAATTGAACAGCGCGTCGATGTAGCGCGCACGGCCATAGGCGGTGGCGTAATTCTGGAGCGTGAAGTCGCCGTCGCGCGTCTCGAAGCTCGCGATCATGAGCTTGATGAGCGGAAAGGCGACCAGGAAGGCCAGGGCCAACGCGAGGCACAGCCATAAAAGCATGATCGGCTCGGCATTGCGCAGCCGCGCCGCAAGGCCGGTACGTGCCGTCACGGCGCGCGGCAGAACCTGGTCCGAGGCCAACGCCTGCGCCTTCTCAGACGCCGAAGGTGTCGCGCCAAAGTTCACGCA
This sequence comes from Roseomonas sp., assembly GCA_046593435.1. GTDB lineage: Bacteria > Pseudomonadota > Alphaproteobacteria > Acetobacterales > Acetobacteraceae > Plastoroseomonas. The sequence continues at coordinate 698 of JBKJNV010000057.1, read as the reverse complement.
CTTCCGGCACGCCACGCTCCGCCTCGGCCTGGGTCGGCGCGATGAGGGTGAGTTCGGCCACCGGGCGCGCGCCCGGTGGGGCTTCGGTGGCCGGGTGGATGGGGTCGCCGAACAAGGGGCGGATGGCGTCGGACAGGAAGCGGCTGGTGGTGAATTCCATGAACAGCTTGGCCGCGTTCGGATGCGGCGCGTTGCGCGGAATGGCCGAGGGTGAGACTGTCGCGAGCACCCCCTCCTCCGGGTAGATCAGCCGGAGCGGATTGCCGCGCGAGATCGACAACGAGGTGGAGGCCGACGGCACCGCGACGCCCACGCTCCGCTCCCCGGCATTGAGCGCGGTGATGGGGTCAAGCGAGGAACGCCCGATCATCGGGCGATTGCGCTCCAGCCTGGTGAAGTAGTCCCAGGTGTACATCTTGCGCATCTGCACGGCCCAAATGCCGATCGCACCCGAGAAGCCGGGGTGCCCGACCGCGAGCTGATTGCGCCATTTCGGATCGAGCACATCGGTCCATTTCTTGGGCGCGTCGGCTTCGGGAACGCGGCGCGTGTTGTGCGCCATCAGGTACAGGCCGATGAAGCTGGTGTGGTAGTAGCCATCCGGGTCGGCGCGGCGGAGGTTCGGCAGCAGGCCGGCGTCGTTTTCGGGGCGGTACTGCATCAGCCGGTTTTCGCGCTTGAGCAGGCTGTAATGGCCA
>JBKJNV010000608.1:0-2909 GCA_046593435.1 Roseomonas sp. | reverse complement strand
GGATGAGACGCCGAAGCGCTCCTCCAGGCTCGGCGCGCGGAAGGCGGTGCCGATGGCGGCATGGGCGCGCAGGCCCAGGCTTTCGATGGGCAGCACCGCGCCGAGGCGCCAGGTGGTCGCACCCCCGAAATCTTCCGCCTCCTCATGGCGCAGCGCGGCCGAGAGGTCGAGGATGCCCGCCACACGGCCCTCGATGCCGGTGAAGACCGAATAGGCAGTCGCCCCCGCATCGGTGAGCGTCACACGACGGCCTTCGCTGCGGCTGGTCTGGCGTTCCAGCCCGGCGCCGAAGGAGAAGACGATGTTGGTCACGCCCGGCAGTTCCGGCAGCCGGATCTGGTTGCCCCATTCGAGGTTGGTGCGGGTGCCGACAAACAGGGAGTAGGGGTTGAAGGGAAACGGGTCGAACCCGTCCGGCGCATTCAGCGCGCGGCGGCGCTGTTCGGTGCGCGACAGGCGCAGACCCGTGGTCCAGACGCCGTCCAGCAAGCGCGCCTCGCCGCGGATGGAACCGAGCCAAGCGCGGTCGTTGCCGGTTGCGTTGGGGTCCTCGCTGCCGGCGGCATCGAACTGGTAATTGGTCTCGCGGAAGCGCAGCAGGGCTTCGAAGCGCAGCGCCTCGCTCGCCTGCCAGCCAAGCCGGAGGGTGCCGACTGCGGCGCGGTAGCCGTCGCGCTCGCCATTGTGGCCGATGATGCGCGGCGCATTGGCGTCGCTGCCCTGGGTGGAGAAAGTCTGCCCCACCGCCAGGTAGTCGAAGGCGCCGACCGTGCCCGCAAGCCCTGCATTGGCGCGCACCGTGCGGTTGGACCCGCCGGCGAGTTCGCCGAACGCCGTCACCTCCCGGTCCGGCGGTGCGCGGCGGGTGACCAGGTTGATCGCACCGCCCAGCGCGCCGGAGCCATAGAGCGAGGAGAAGGGCCCGCGGATGATTTCAATCCGCTCGATGTCGCCGAGCAGGTCCTGACCGAAATCGAAGGCGCCGGCGGGGGTGGAGGGGTCGTTTACCGGAACGCCGTCGATCAGCACCAGCGTGTGGTTGGAGTTGGTGCCGCGCGTGAACAGGCTGGTCTGCTGGCCGAGGCCGCCGGTGGGCGCGAGGTTGATGCCAGGGACGGTGAACAGGGCTTCGGCCAACGACTGGTAGCCGCGTTCCTGGATTTGCTGGCGGGTGATGACGGTGACGCCGGCGGGGATGCGTTCGGCCGTGGTGGGTGCGGTCGCGGCGCGGACGATGGTGTCGGGCACCGCGGTGGGTGCTGTTTGCGCGAAGGCGGGCAGACTCAGGGCTGTGGTGAGCAACAAGGCATAGCGGTGCATCGGAGGATCCTCCGTGGATGCAGGTCAAACGACGTGACCAAGGGCTCGCGCCCCCAGCCGGTGGGCGTCGTTCCCGCATCGGAGGTGCCACGTGTGGCGCCTGGGATCCGTGACATGGGTGCACCCCGCCCCAAGCGCGCAGGACAACTCCGCCTTGGCCGGTCTCCTGGCTCGCGGCTCCCGCCAGGCTTTCGCCTGGCATCGCCCGCCCCGCCTTCTCACACCCCGAGGGGTGCAATGGCGTTGGGGCCGGCATCGCCGCCTACAGTTGCGGGGGCAGCGCCGGTTTGGCCCCCTACGGAGCGATCCGGCTTCCCGTTTCAGCCCTTCCGGGCCACCGAAGCGTGACGTCGATCTAGCATGTCAAAACATCCATTGGAAGGCCGCCACGCCGAACCAGCCGATGGCAACCAGCACACCGGTCGCGAAAAAATTGCCCAGGATCGTCGCGGCGATGCCGATGCCGACGGTTCGATTGTCGGATTCGACGACGCCGAGCGCCATGATCATGGTGCCGAAGGTGGGCGGCCCATTGGTGCCTGGCCCGGGCAGGATGATCATCAGCGCGGCATAGGCGGTGAGCCAGCCGACCAGGCGGTCACCGGCATTGCTGACGAAGGGGCCGGGGCGAGGGCGAACATACCCCTCGACCCGGGCGAGCCAGCGTGTGGAGCTCTCGCCCAGCCGCAGGATCTGGCTGCGCTTGAGATGCCGGCGCGCCAGGAAGGCCGGCAGCTTCGGCCGCCGCAGCCCCATGCCCATCTGGATAGCGAGTACGAGGATCGGCAGCCCAAACACGCTCGCAGCCCCAGGCAGCAGCGCCGGCAGGCACAGCAGCAGGATGAGGAGGCCGAAGGCGCGGTCCCCCAGCATTTCGGCCAACTCGCCGAGGCTTACCTCCTCATTGGGGCAGCGCGCGGCAATATCGGTCAGCAGGCGCGAAATTGGCGCCTGTTGGCTGGTGGGCGCGTCTGTGGCGTCCATTCTACCGGGTCCCTGAAGGAACGTCGGACATGGTCCCCGCTCAGCGTCCCGTGAAGGCCGGCTTACGCTTTTCCATGAAGGCGCGTCGCCCTTCGGCGTAATCGGCGCTGTCGAAGCAGGACACCGTCGCGGCATCGATGGCGGCGACATCGCGCTTCCCGGCGTCGAGCCCCACCTGCTTCACGGTGAACTTGTTGGCGCGCAGCGACAGCGGCGCGTTGACGGCAAGGGTGGACGTCAGCTTCGCGACCGTGGCCGCGAGATCCTCAGCCGCCACGACCTTGTTGATCAGGCCGAAATGCAGCGCTTCCTCAGCGGTGAAGCGATCTCCCGTCATCAGGATCATGTTGGCATTGGCGGGGCCGACCAGCGCGACGAGCGCAGTCACCATATCGAAGCCATAGGCGATGCCGAGCTTCGCCGCGGGGATGCCGAACTGGCTGTCGGAGGACGCGATTCGGATGTCGCAGGACATGGCGATACCCAGGCCGCCGCCCATGCAAAAGCCGCGGATCTCACCGATGACGGGCTTGGGGAAATTGTTCAGACGGTCCCGCCCGGCGCCGGTCTTGCGGCCGTATTCGCGCTGGGCATCGGCATCCGAG
>JBKJNV010000513.1:0-3789 GCA_046593435.1 Roseomonas sp. | reverse complement strand
CCGCGCCCTGCGTCCAGCCCGGGCGTCGCCGCGCTCTGCGTCTAGCCCGGGCGTCGCCGCGCCCTGCGTCTAGCCCGCGCGTCGCCGCGCTCTGCGTCTAGCCCGGGCGTCGCCGCGCCCTGCGTCTAGCCCGCGCGTCGCCGCGCCCTGCGTCTAGCCCGCGCGTCGCCGCGCGAGGACCACCAGCCTCCCGATCATTTCATTCGGATCAAAGGGCTTGGCCAGCACCGGCGCCGCCTCATGCCCGGGCGGCAGGCCGGCGACCCCATACCCGGTGGCCACCAGGAACGGCACGCCCAAAGCGGCCAGTGCATCGGCCACCGGCGCCGCCGATTCACCGCACAGATTCATGTCCATCACCGCAACCGCCGGTATCGATGCCCGCAGCAGCGCCAGCGACTCGGCGACCGTTCCGGCAGGGCCCAGCACCGTGGCGCCGGCATCGAGCAAGGCATCCTCGATCAGCATCGCCACAAGCTGCTCATCCTCGACCACAAGGACGGCGACCCCCACGAGTTGCCCTACTGCGGTCATGACCTGCCCCCTGACGTCTCGGCCGCAGTCTTCGGCGGCGGTGGAACGGTGATTTCGGCGCGCAAACCGGCCGGGTCGAAATGCAGCGCGACCGCGGCACCCTGCCCCAACTCTCCGGCCAGGCCACGGCCGAGCAATCGTGATCCGAAGCCTTCGCGCGAAGGACGCACCACCGGCGGCCCGCCGGACTCGCGCCAGACCAGCCGCGCACCGCCTTCAGGCAGCACCGCCCAGCTCAGGCAGGCCTTGCCCGTGCTGTCGGGCGACAGCGCGCCATGCTTGGCCGCATTCGTGGCAAGCTCGTGCAGCGCCAGTGTCAGGGCCAGCGCCTGACGCGGCGCGAGCCACAGCGGCGGCCCCGTGACGGTCATCCGCGGCGGGTGCCCGCCGCGCCACGGCGCCAGCACGGCGGCGGTCAGCGCCTCCAGCGACGCGCCCGTCCAGGTGCTCGCGGTCAGCAGGTCATGGCCCTGGGCAAGGGCGCGCAGCCGCGCGGTGAAGGCGGGCAGGAAGGCGTCTGACCCATCCCCCCCCGGGGTGCTGCGCGCGGTCTGCTGCGCGATCGATTGCACGGTCGCGAGCGTGTTCTTCACTCGGTGGTTTAACTCCGCAATCAGCAACGCCTGGCGGGCATCGGCTTCCTTCCGCGCGGTCGCGTTGCGTGCAAGGCGACCGATGCGCGGCGGCCCCACCTTCGCGCCGCCACGCTGCGCACCACCCATCGGGAACGCAATGTCCCGGATCCAGATGACCGCGCCATCGGCGCGAAGCAGCCGGTACTCCGCCGCGGCCTGCTCGCCCGCTGCCGCCGCGGCCATCGCCGCACGCAGCCGCTCCCGGTCTTCGGGAAAGATCGCGGCCATCCAGGCCTCGGGGTCGGCGGCCAGCCGCTCGGCGGGCAGGCCGGAGAGCACCGCCGCCGCAGGGCCGACATAGACCGGCAGCGACGAGAGTGGGTCGTGGATCCACACCGCGTCCGGGCTTGCCTCGGCAAACTGGCGAAAGCGCTCCTCGGAAGCCGCGAGCGCGGCCGCCGCTGCCATGGCGTCGCGGCGGGCGGCAGCCTCGGCCTCCACCTGCTCGCCCAGGGCACGCACGGCGGCGTATTCATCCCCGACATCGAGAATGATGGCCACCGCGCCGGTAATGGCCTCGCTTTCCCCGCCGCGCATCGGAACGGCAAGGGAGCGCAGCCAGACCAGCCTTCCATCGGCGCGGCGCAGCCGGTAATCCGCGTTGGAAGGCTTTCCGGTCCGTACCGCGCGGGCCAGCGGCAGGTCGGCCGCCGGGATGCGCCGCCCTTCGGCATCGAGCGCCGGCCAATCCTCCGTCTCGCGCCCGACCTCTCCGCCCAGATCCACCGGCGCGCCCACGATCGCCGAGATGCGCTTGTTGAGGTACAGCACGCGGCCCGAAGGGGCCTCCACCAGCACGACGCCCAGCGGCAGATGGTCCAGCAGGCGCCGCAGCGCGGCCTCGCTGGAGATGATTTCGGCCTGGCGCTGGCTTCGCTCGGCGGCCGAAGCCCGCAGCGCCTCGGCCACATTGTCAATCTCGCGAATGCCGCTCGCCGCCGGGCGCGGCGTGCCGCCCTCCTGCGAAAAAGCGGCGGCCTGCTCCGCCAGCGCGGCCAGCGGCCGCACGATCCGCTGCGAACCCCACACCCAGATGCCCAGCGGCAGCACCAGCGCCAGGATGACACTGCCCAGCAGCAGCGGCCAGATGAGGGCAAACAGCGCCGCATCCGCAGCACCCGCCGGCACCGCGACCGCCACGGTCCAGCCCGTCTCGGGTATGCGCTGCCAGGAGAAATCGAATGCCTGACCGCTGAACCCAATGGTGCGCCGGCGGCCCTGCGGGGCACCGGACACCAGGAAGCGGTTCTCGACGGCGATCCTCTGTCCGATCCGGTCGGACACCGGCAGCCGGGTCAGGATCTGGCCATCCCTGTCGAGCACGATGATGGGCCAGTTCGCAGGCAGTGCGGCGCGGCGCAGCGCCTCTGACCAGAAGCCCGCGACTTCGGCGCGCAGCACCAGCTGGCGCGGTGGCAAGCCCGGCAGCGCCACCGAGATCGGCAGGACCAGCTGGCGCTTCACCGGGTCCGCCTCCAGCTGGCCGATGACCACGTCGCGCCCGCTGAGCGTGGCATCCCGTGCCTCCACCTGCAGCGCAATGCCGAGCAGCGTGCCCAGCGTGGCCGCCTGCACCTCCAGGGCGGCAAGGTCGAGGCTGCCCGGGGTGGGCGTTGCCGACAGCGCGAGCAGCGCCGCGCGCAGGCCGTTGAACTCCCGTTCGATGGCGGAGGCGGCGCGGCGGGCGGCGTCCGTGCCCTCCTGCGCGATACTTTCCCGCTCGATCTCGGCCATGCGCATCGCCATCGCGGCAATGGCAATCCAGGTGGGCAGCAGCAGGCCAAGGCATAGCAGGACCAGCACACGACGGATGCCGCGCGTGCGGCGCTGAGGCGGCGGCGGTGCGGCAACGCCGCCGCCAAGATTCATGGCCTGGAGGCCGGACCCGTCCACGCGTTCCCCAACACTGTGTTGTTACGCCCAGCCTCCCGTCGGAACCTGCACAAGCAGATGCCGCCCTGCGCCGATGACACGTCGCCGCCTGGCACCGGTCGTAACCCTCCATAAAACGGAATGTTCCTGCCATAGCGCGGGACTCGGCCCCGCGCTGGTCAATTTCCTGTGCGTCAGGCGAAACAATCGCTGCCGCTCAGTAGCCCTGGTCGGCCAGGTTGAGCAGCGGGAAGGCGCTGTGCACATGCGGCATGGTGGTCGCGCCCGCCGAATGCAGGCTCTGCGGACCCAGCGCGGCCAGGTTCGGCGCCCCGAGCAGCCCCAGCGCCGAATGGATCTCATTTTCCAGCAGCGACAGCACGCCTTCCACGCCCGCCTGCCCTTCGGCCGCGAGGCCGTAGCAGTACAGCCGCCCAAGACCGACCAGATCGGCCCCCAGCGCGATGGCCTTGAGCACATCCGTCCCGCGCGAGAAGCCGCCATCGACCCAGACCTTGGCCCGGCCGGCCGCGGCCTGAACCACCTCGGGCAGCACCTCGATCGAGCCGCGGCCATGGTCCAGCTGTCGGCCGCCATGGTTCGAGACATAGAGGACATCGACACCATGCTCGACCGCCATCGATGCATCCTCGGCGGTGCCGATGCCCTTGAGGACGAGCGGCAGCTTGTGGTGCGCCTTGTAGTGCTCGATGTGCTTCCAGTTCAGCGCCGCCTGGTAGCCCATGCC
>JBKJNV010000504.1:0-3130 GCA_046593435.1 Roseomonas sp. | reverse complement strand
CTGTTCATGGAGCAGCTGGAGGCGGCCTCGATCGTGGCGACCTGCACGACGAAGGACCCGCGCATCCATGCCGGATCGCGGGTGAAGGTCTCGGCCAAGCTCGGCGATGCGACGGAGACCTGGCTGGTCACCGACGTGGTCCATGCCGGGTATGACGAGACGCAGCTGTCGGGCGGCGGCACCTTCCATTATTCGGCCTCGCTCACGCTGATCCCGGCGGAGCGTACCTTCCGCACATCGAACCCGCGGCCGCGGCCGCAGGTCCCCGGGCTGCAATCGGCCATCGTGGTCGGGCAGGGCGAGATCGATACCGACGACAAAGGTCGCATCCTGGTGCGCTTCCTGTGGGACCGGAAGAAGCAGTATGGCGGCGGCACCTCGATCCGCGTGCGGATGGTGCAGCCCTATGCCGGCGCCTGGGGCGGCGCTTTCTTCCTGCCCCGTGTCGGCGACGAGGTGCTGGTGGGCTTCGTCGATGGCGACCCAGACAAGCCGGTGATCGTCGGCACCCTGTTCAATGCGGATGGGCCGCCGCCTTGGCCATTGCCGGCGCAGAAGACGGTGGCGGGCTTCCTGTCTCGTTCGACAGAGAGCGGGATGCAGGGCGATGGCTTCGTGAGTCCGACGGCGGCGGATGCGCTGACCTCGGACCACACGAAGAAGGCCAATATCATCCGGTTCAACGACAAGATCGGCAGCGAGGAAGTCTATCTGCAGGCGCAGAAGGACCAGCTGCAGAACGTCAAGAACGACCGCAAGGAATATGTCGGGCACGACCACATCGAAGAGGTCAAGAACGACCGCACCATCACCGTGCGCAAGGGCAATGACGTCTTCCTGGTCGATACCGGCACCCAGACCACAACGATCGAGGGCGACCACACCACCACCATCCGGACCGGCAACCAGGAGAACACCGTCAAGACCGGCAACCAGACCAACACGGTCGAGACCGGCAACCAGGAAAACACCGTCAAGACCGGCAACCAGACCGAGAAGATCAAGGGCGACACCACACTGACCGTCACTGACGGCAATCATACAGTGAAGGTCGAGAAGGGCACCCAGACCGTGGAGGTGAAGGGCAACACCGCGCTCAAGGTCGCCAGTGGCAACCGCACCGTGAAGGTCGATGCCGGCAGCTACACGCTGGAAGCCGCCGTCAAGATAACCCTCAAGGTTGGCAGCAACACGATCGAGATCAGCCAGTCAGGCATCGAGATCAAGGGCATACAGGTCAAGGCGAAGGCCGACGCCATGGGCGAGTTCGACGGGGGCGGCATACTCACGCTCAAGGGCGGCCTGGTGAAGATCAACTGACATGAGCCAGACCCTTCCAAAACTCTCCGTCCCGCTGCCGCCGATCCTGGCACGGCTTGAACTGGAACCCGACAGCGAAGAGGCGCTGGCCGGCGCCCAGGACGCGCTCCAAGGCATTGAACAGCTGGCCGAAGCCGGCAAGCTGGTGGAGGCCGCGCGCCTCGTCGCCCATGCGCTGCCCAAGCGCGAGGCGGTGTGGTGGGCCTGCATGTGCGCCCGCGCCGTGCCGGACCCTGCGCTGAAGCCCGAGGATCTGGCCTCGCTCGCGGCGGCCGAGGCGTGGGTGCGTCGGCCCGAGGAGCGGGCGCGCCGCGCGGCGGCCGAGATCGCCGAAAAGACCAGCTTCAAATCGGCCGAGGCCTGGGCCGCGATGGGTGCCTTCTGGTCGGGCGGCAGCCTGGCCCCCGAGGGGATGGCCGATGTGCCGCCAGGTGAACATTTGACCGGGGTGGCGATCGCCGGCGCCATCGTGCTTGCCTCCGTCCGCGTGTCGGTGGAACGTCAGAACGAGCGGCTGCTGAAGTTCCTCGATAGCGCCCGGGCGATCGCGGCCGGCGGCAGCGGCCGGATCGAGCCGGAGGAGGCGTGATGCGGCGCGCGTTCGACGCCGTGGTGGGCAAAGGAGCCTGAGCCTGTGGAATTGACGCTGAGCGTGCTGCGCTGCCCCGATAGCGTGGTGCCGGAACAGCGGCGCGTGCCGGGCGGCGACTACCGGCTGGGGCGCGGCGCCGAATGCGACTGGGTGCTGGCCGACCCGGACCGGCTGCTGTCGAAGCAGCATTGCGTGCTGGAATTCCGCTCCGGCGGGTGGGAGGTGCGCGACACCTCGACCAACGGCACCTTTGTGAACCATGCATCTGCGCCGGTTGGGCGCGAGCAATCCGCGATCCTCAATGATGGCGACCGCATCCGCCTGGGTGCCTACGAAATCGAAATCCGCGTGGCACAGGCCGCTGCGGGCGATTGGGGTGGCAGCGCGGGGATGCCGATGGCGCCGGCAGCACCCGGGTGGGAGACGCCCGCACCCGCGCGCCAGGAATGGAACGCGCAGCCCGCACCGCGCGAGGTTGGCGGTGCGTGGGAAGCGAGCGGCTGGGAGCAGGCGGCGCAACCCACCCGCCAGCACGACCCGATGGCGCCCCGTGTCGCGGGCGACCCCTTTGCGATGCCGGGGATGGAGCAGCCTTCCAGCTTTGGACAAGCGCCCGCGGGCGGCATGCCAGGCGGTGGCCTGCCGGGAGCCGACCCCTTCGCCGCCCCCAGCGGGGACCCCTACGGCCGCGAGGCGATGCCGGACCACCGTGCCTCCACCTCGGACGCGTTTGTGGCGCCACGCGCCATGCCGCAGGCCTCGGGCATTCCGGATGACTGGGATCTGGACCTGACGCCGAAGGCGCCGGCCCGGGCGGCATCGCCGCCGCCAGCACCGGCCGGCGCGGCCAAGGCGATGCCGGATGACTGGGATTTTGGCGACCTCAGCCCCGGTGGTGCCGCGGCCCCCGCCGCACCGGTGCCCGCGCCGCGGCCCATGGCGCCGATGATGGCACCGCCCGCCGCACCGCCGCCGCCGCCCATCGCTGCGGCGCCACCGCCAGCACCAATGGCCGCACCGGTCGCCAGCGCGGCATTTCCGGATGATTTCGACCTCTCGCCGGGGCCACAGGCAGCCCCGGTGGCCGCAGCACCCGCGCCTTTCACGCCGCCGCCGGCCGCCTATGCGCCCGCCCCCCATGCGGTGGCACCGGTCATGACGCAGTTCCAGGGCGACGACGCGGATCCGTTCCGCGAAGACGTGCCCGTGGCGAATGGC
>JBKJNV010000478.1:0-2551 GCA_046593435.1 Roseomonas sp. | reverse complement strand
AGGCTATGGGGACCACCGGACACACCGGCGGCCAGGCGCGGCTGGGTTCCGAACGGGCCGAGCGGGCGCATCCGGCCCGCGAATTCATCCGCCGTGACCGGCGCCGCCATGGCGGCGGGCGGCGCCTGGCGCGTCAGCGGCAGCCGTTCGCCCGGCGAGCCTGCTCGGCGCGCTGGGCGAGCGGCGCCGACAGCCGGGGGAATTCGGAACGCAGCTGGTCCAGCGTGTCGCAGGCCTCGCGCCGCGCATTGAAGCCGCCGAAGGAATTGGACAGGCCGAGCAGGGCTTCCGGCGCGCGGGCACCCTGGCGGTTGCGCCGATAGGCCTCGTCATAAGCGAGTGCGGCGTTTTGAAACTGCCGCCGGCCGGACAGGCTGTCGCCCAGCAGAAGCTGCGCATCCTGGGCGCGGGCAGGGGCGCGGGCGGCGATGACTTCGCGCGCCGCGGCTTCGGCCGCCGTGTAGTCGCGCCGGGCAAGGGCGGCCTGCCCTTCGGACAGGGCACGTTCGGGCGTGCGCGGCCCGGCACTCACAGGTGGTGGGGCGGGCGGGGGTGCGTCCGGGCGCGCGTCGCTGCGTTGCTGCGGGGGAGGCGTGGTGGGGCGGGGTGCGCCGGGCCGCCCGGTCTCCAACTGCTGCAGGCGGAATTCCAGGTCGCCGCGCAGCTTCTCGATATCCTCGGCCAAACGCTGGTTGCGGAACTCCAGCTCCTGGTTGCGGCCGCGCAGGCGGCGGACCTCCTCCTCCATCTCCGCGACGCGGCTGACCAGCTGTCCCATCAGCTCGCCGCCGCCGGCGCCGCGTGGCGCGGCGGAGGGTGCGGGCAGGCTGGAGCCACCACGGCGCAGCTGGTCGATCTCGCGGCGCAGCTCCAGCATCTGGTTCTGCAGCGCGATGCCCTCGCGGCTCTCGATCTGTGCCTGCGCGCCTGGCGATGCCAGCAGCACCATGAGGAGAGCGGCTCCGACCCATCCATGAAACGGCTTCACCAACGGCCTACCCCTGCTGTGAACCAAGCCCGGTTCTTAACGAAAAAGGGCGGCCACCGTAAGGCAGCCGCCCTTCATCACGTTTGCGTCAGGATCGGCCCCCGGCGCGGCAGCCTCAGCGGACGACGGTGACCGCGCGGCGATTCTGCGCCCAGGCGCCATCATCCGAACCCAGCGCGGCCGGGCGGTCCTTGCCGTAGCTGATGGTAGAGACCCGCGCGCCGGCCACGCCGCCGGCCACCAGCAGGTCGCGCGCCGCATTGGCGCGGCGCTGGCCGAGGGCCAGGTTGTATTCGCGCGTGCCACGCTCATCCGCATGGCCTTCGACCTGGACGGTGACCGAGGCGTTGGTCTGCATCCACGCGGCCTGGCGCTGCAGGATCGGGCGCTGGTCGGCGCGGATCGAGCTACGGTCGGTCTCGAACAGCACCCTGTCCCCGACATTCGCGACCAGGTCTTCCTGGCTGCCCGGGCGAATGGTGCTGCCGCCCGTGCCCGTGGTCGCGGTGTTCTGATCGGTGTTGGCGCAGGCGGCGAGCAGCGACATCGCGGCGAATGCGGCAAGGATCGGCTTGGTCATGCGAGGGGGTCCTTTCGGGGGAGGTCGTCCAGAACAGCAATTCAATTCTTAGGGATATCGGATAGTGCTGGCGCAGGGTCAAGCAGTACCGCATGAATAGGCGGCAATCACCGCCTGTTCATGCGGTGCCTGGTCTCAAGACAATAGCGGCGACCAGGCGGGGTCGGAGGCGTCGGTCGGCGTGGTTACCGGACGCTCGTTGAAGCCCGCGATGTCGATGGACACCAGGCGTGAGGAATAGCCCCCGCCGCGCTGGTCGCGCGCCGGCGTCTCCCGGTAGAACATCAGCACGCGGCCATTCGGCGCAAAGGTCGGCCCCTCCATGCCCCAGCCCTCGGACAGGATGCGCTCGCCCGAGCCGTCCGGGCGCATGACGCCAATGGCGAAGCCGCCGCGGGCCATGCGGGTGAAGGCGATGAGGTCGCCGCGCGGCGACCAGACCGGCGTCGCGTAGCGGCCATTGCCGAACGAGATCCGCCGCGCACCGCCGCCGCCGGCATCCATCACATACAGCTGCTGGTCGCCACCGCGATCCGAATTGAACACGATCTGCGACCCGTCCGGCGAATAGCACGGCGACACGTCGAGCCCGCCGCCGGAGGTAAGCTGGCGACACGTCGAGCCCGCCGCCGGAGGTAAGCTGGCGCTCGCGGCGGGACGCCAGATCAACCACGAAGATATTCGCATCGCCGCCGCGCGTGGAGGAGAGCACCACCGAGCGCCCGTCCGGCGAGAACCGCGGCGACAGTGTCATGCCGCCGAAATTGCCCAACACCTCCTGTCGGCCGGAGCCGAGGTCGAACAGGTAGACCCGCGGCTCGCCCTGGGTCTGGTAGGACATAAAGGCGATGCGGTCCGCACTGGGGTGGAAGCGCGGGGTCAGTGCGGTCAGCCGGCCATCGGTGAGGAAGCGGTGGTTCTCGCCATCCTGGTCCATGATGGCGAGGCGCCGGATGCGGCGGTCGCGCGGGCCGGCTTCGCTG
>JBKJNV010000193.1:0-3055 GCA_046593435.1 Roseomonas sp. | reverse complement strand
CATTCAGCAAGCACACCCCTCCCAAAATCAAAACCAGCACATGCAGGGGCCCGGGGATCGGCGCGATCCCCGGCGGGGCCTGGGGCAGCGCCCCAGCCTTGCTTGCCTCCCCTCAATACACCGCCCGCCCTCCGGTCACGTCGAACACGGCGCCCGTCGCGAAGCTGCATTCTTCCGAGGCGAGCCAGCACGCCATGGCCGCGATTTCATCCACCTCCACAAAACGCCCCATGGGTATTTTCGACAGCATGTAGGCGACCTGCGCCTCGGTCATCTGGGCGAAGATGTCGGTCCTGGCCGCAGCCGGCGCGATGGCGTTGACCAGCACGCCCGTGGTGGCGAGTTCCTTGCCGAGCGACTTGGTCAGGCCGATCAGGCCCGCCTTGGAGGCGCTGTAGTGCGATGCATTGGGGTTGCCTTCCTTGCCGGCAACCGAGGCGATGTTGATGACGCGCCCGTAGCCGGCCTCGATCATGGCGGGCAGCACGGCGCGGCAGACCAGGTAGGGCGCGATCAGGTTCACCTCGATGACACGGCGCCATTCGGCGACCGGCAACGCCCAGGTGGGCGCGTTGCTGCCACTGATTCCGGCATTGTTGACCACGATGTCGCAGCGACCGTGGTGGCTGAGTGTGTCGGCTGTGGCGGCGTCGACCGCACTCTGATCGGTGAGGTCGAGCGCGTGGATGCTCACCTTCGCACCGGCGGCCTCCAGCATGGCCTTGGTTTCGGCGAGCTTGGTTGCGTCCATGTCCCACAGTGCCAGTCCGGCACCGCTGCGTGCCGCGCGCTCGGCAATGGCGAGGCCGATGCCTCGGGCGCCGCCGGTGATGATGGCGACACGGTTGGCGAGATCGATATGGTTCATGGTGAGCCTCCCTGGTCTAGGCATTGCAGCGCTGAATTAGGCTGTTCCAGCTGCGCTGAATTCGCGCATACTGGCGGCAAGTCAGCGGCAAGCTGGCACGGAAACAGGGAAGGACACAGGCATGAACCGCAGGGAACTCTTGGTCGGCGCCGCCATGGGCGCTCTGGCAACACCGCATCTCGCGCGGGCTCAGCCCGTCCTCACGCTCAACGGTGCGGTCCAGTTCAATGACGACCACGTCTTCACGCGGGCGCTGGTTCGCTTTGAGGAATTGGTGAAGCAGTACTACAACCGGCCGATCAATTTTGTCCTGCACAAGAATTCGAGCCTGGGTCTGGAAAAACAGTATTTCGAATACATGGCCGCCGGGCGTGCGGTCGATTACGGCATCGTCAGCCCTGCGCACATGTCCACCTTCAGCCGCGCCGCGCCCTTCGTCGATGCGCCCTTCCTGTTCCGCGACCTGGCCCATTGGAACCGCGTATTGGATGCCGACACCTTCGCTCCGATCGCGCAGGAGGTTGAGCGCCGCGCACGGGTGATGCTGATCGGCTATGCCGGCGGCGGCGTGCGCAACATCTTCGCCAATCGTCGTGCGACAACAATGGCGGAGTTGCGCGGCCTCAAGGTGCGGGTCCAGGGCGCGCCGATCTGGAGCCGGGCCTTCTCCGCCATCGGCATGACACCCTCCGTCATCGCGTATAACGAGGTCTACAACGCCATCCAGAACAACGTCATCGAGGCGGGTGAGAATGAAGCGGCGGGCGTTGAATCCATGCGCTTTTTCGAGGTGGCGCCCAATCTGTTGATGACCCAGCACGCCATCACCATCCGCCCCATCTGCTTCGCCAAGCAGAGCTTCGACCGGCTGCCGCCCGATTTGCAGCAGGCGGTTCGCCGCGCAGGGCTTGAGGCCGGCGTGTTCGGCCGGCAGGCAGAATCCACCGAGGACAGCCAAAAGCTCGATGTCCTGGAGCGTGCCGGGCGCCTCCAGCGCATCCCCTTCACCGAGCGTCCGCAGATGCTCCGCGCTGTCGAGCCGATCATGGCAGCCTATGCACGTGAGATCGATGCCGAGGCGATCATGACGCGCATCAACGGAACCACGGCCTGATCACCGAGCGGGGGCGGTGTCTGGCCGCCCCCGGCACTAAGGAAGCCTCCTTATGTCCGATGCCTCCGCGCCCGGTCTGTTCCGGCGCATCAACCTTGCCTATGCCAGCTTTCTATCGGTGCTGCTCGCCTTCTCGGTTCTCATCATCATCGTCCCGGTCACGCTGCAGATCTTCTCGCGCTACACGCCGATCGTTCCGCACTTCATCTGGACAGAGGAGCTCGCGCGCTTCCTGCTGGTCTGGATGGTCATGATCGGCGCCATGCTGTGCCTGAAGGAGGGCAGCCATCTCGTCGTCGACGTCTTCCCCGTCCTGGCACCCAAGCCGGCGGCGGTGATCGAGCTGGTCTCGAGCAGCTTCGTGATGATCTTCGCCGCCACCTTTTTCTGGTGGGGCATCGAGTTCACCGAATTCGCTTGGTTCCGCATCAGCGAATTGGCCGAACTGCCCTTGTGGCTCATCCACATCGCATGGCCGATCCTGGGCTTCACCTGGATCATCTTCAACGGCGAGCGGATGTGGGATGCCGTGGCCACGCTGCGGGGGCGCGCGTGATGGGCGGCAATGTCCTGAGTTCCGGCGATGCCGCGTCCATCCTGTTCGGCGTGTTCTTCGTCATGCTGGTGCTGCGCGTCCCGATCGCGGTCGCATTGGGCCTGTCCTGCCTGCCGATCCTGCTGATCGAGCCGCGGCTGTCGCCCTCGATCCTGATGCAGGAGACGTTCAACGCCTTCAACAGCTTCATCCTCTTGGCCGTGCCGTTCTTCCTGCTGACCGCGAACCTGATGAATGTGGGCGGCATCACCGAACGGCTGATGACGCTGTCGCGCACCATGGTGGGCCATTGGCCCGGGGCGCTGGCGCAGATCAACGTGGTGCTATCGATCTTTTTCGCCGGCATCTCCGGCAGTTCCACCGCCGACGCGGCGAGCCAGTCCAAGATCTTTATCGAGGCCCAGCGGCGTGAGGGGTATGATGACAGCTTCTCGGTCGCGATCACCGCTGTCTCCGCGGTGCTGGCGGTCATCATCCCGCCCTCGATCCTGATGATCGTGTGGGGCGGCGTGCTGAC
>JBKJNV010000394.1:0-3327 GCA_046593435.1 Roseomonas sp. | reverse complement strand
CGACGCGGCGTAGGTGGCGACTGAAGCGCCGGCCGGCGCCTCCGGTGGCTGGCGTACCTCAGAGGCGGGGTGGTTCGTCGGGCTTATCGACCAACTTCTCCACAAGCCGCCGCAGTTCCATCGGCGTCGTGAAGCCGGCGACAACCTCGTGATAGCCGATACCTGCCCGTCGCAGCGCTTCCTTCTTCACCGCATCCCGTGCGGCGGCCGTGCCCTGGTGGTGTGCGCCTCCCTGATACTCGATGGCATGGCGTGGTTGGCAATCTCCATCCACCAAGAGCAGATCGACCCGTTTTGAGTTGATGCATCGGAACGCTTCAGCGTCTGTGGAGCGGAGGATTTCGCCCACAGAGACTTGAGCCATCACGTGCCAAGTAGGATTGCACGCGGCGACGGCGCGATCCAGCTCGGTGAACACGCGCGCTTCACTCTTGTTCAGTAGCGGTTGGCTCTCAAAATCCGCGCCCATCACGATGCGAAGCTGATCAGCGGCATCAGGAGGCTTCGAAGGCGCCTGAGGCGCTGCCAAAGGTGACAGCGTGGCGCCTAGACCCGGTTGTCTCAGCCGCCAGGGCGCGCGGAGTTCTCTCGACCGCCAGGGCGCACCGTTCGACCGACGCCACTTTCGGCGACGCAGCTTGGACCTGAACTGCTCTGTCAAAATGCCAAGGAAGATGCCCATGGCAAAGATACCGATGAGCAGTGACAGCGTTTCCAGCGCAGCGTAATTCCCGGGTGGCATAACACCACGCTAACTTCGCTCTGCAAGCGCATCAACTGTGATGCGTCGCTGCGACAATCGGCCCAGGGTTGTCGCAGCGCCAACGAAAGGACCCGGCGGCTTAGCGGCCCGGGTCCTTGACTATGGCGGGAGCCGTTACGGGTACGGGAAACCCTCCTCCGCGCATGGCGTTGCAGGCGCATCGCGGGGGGCGGTTCGGATGCGCAATCTATGGGCTTTGTTGCAGGATGCGGGCGAGGGATTCATCGCCGACGAGGCGCTCTCGCGTGCCGCTTCCATCGCGTATTTCACGCTGTTCTCCATCGGGCCTCTGGTCTTCATCGCAACCGGCCTCGCGGGCATCGTCTTCGGGCATGAGCAGGTGGATGCCGCGCTGCTCGATCAGCTGCGCGGCCTGGTGGGTGCGCAGGCCGCGGTCGAGGTGCGCGGCATGGCGCAGGGCGCGATGGGTGAGGCGCGGGGCGGCCTGGCCCTGGCCATCGGCGCGGGGACGCTGCTGCTGACCGCGTCTGGCGCTTTCGGGGCGCTGCAATCCGCACTCAACGCGGTGTGGAAGACCCAGACGCCGGAGGCGGCAACGGTTGCCGAGACCATCTCGCGCTTCATGCGCGCAAAGGCCGCGGCGATGGGGCTGGTGGCGACGACGGGCTTCATCCTCATCACCTCGCTGTCGATCAGCGCGGGGATCGCGAGCTTCGGGGATTGGTTGAAGCGAGCGCTGCCGGGCGGGAATGTGCTGGCCTTCGCGCTCGACATCACCGTCTCGCTGATCGTGCTGACGCTGCTGTTCGCGGCCATCTACAAGGTGCTGCCAGACCGGCGCCTGGCCTGGCGCGACGTGATCCTGGGCGCGGTGGTGAACGCGCTGCTGTTCATCGCGGGCAAGATGGTGATCGCGGCCTATATCGGCGGCGGCGAGGTGGCGGAGGGTTTTGGGGCTGCGGGCACGCTCGTCGTTGTGCTGGTGTGGCTGTATTATTCCTCGGTCATCTTCCTCGCGGGGGCGGAACTCACCCGCGCCTGGTCAAGCCAGCACGGCAGCCGGCAAGACAAGCCGGTGGCCGCGAAGCCGGCGGAGGCCGCGGCGCAGGATGCTCAGCGCGCCGGCGTGTAGCAACCCGCTGCTTCCGCTGCCTGCGCGGCAAGTGCCACCAGCAATTCCAGCGTCGGCGTGGGGACGCCCATCTCGCGGCCCAGGCGCAGCGGCAGCTTCAGCAGCGCCTCCACCTCCGTTGGCCGACCGAGCTCCAGGTCCTGCAGGATCGAGGGCTTGTGCGCGATGGTCGCACTGCGTGACACGCGCGCCTCCGCACTGGTGCCCAGATCATGGCCCAGGGCGCGGGCGATCGCCGCGCCTTCCTCCGCCAGGCGGATCGCGGCGGCATACAGGACCGGGTCGCGCAGCGTGGTCGCCATGTCCATGCGCGAGAGCAGGCACAGCGGGCCGGAGGTGATGTTGCCCATCAGCTTGCCCCAGACGCGGTGGCGGATATCGGCGACCACGGGGCAGGGCATCCCACCCGCGGCCATGAGTGCGGCGATCGCCTGGGCCCGGGCGGAAATCGTGCCATCGGGTTCGCCGAGGTAGACACGGATATCGGCGTGTTCGGAGATCACCACGCCGGGTGAGGCGACGGAGCAGGCGGAATAGACCACGCCGCCGATCGTGCGCTCCACGCCGATGGCGGTGCGCACCGCGTCGCCCGGGTCCACCTCGGGCAGGCGGCGGCCATCCATCGGGCCGCCATGGCGGTCGAAATACCACCACGGGATGCCGTTCATGATGAAGGCCACCGATGTTTCGGGGCCGAGCAGGGGCGCGATGCCGGCGGCCACACTGCCCAGGGCCGGGGCCTTGGTGGTGACGATGACCGCGTCCTGCGGGCCGAGCTCGGCGGCCGAGGTTGCGGCGCGGGGGCGGGAATGCAGCACGCCATCGGCGGCGTGGACGGTGAGGCCGTTCGCCTTGATCGCCTCCAGATGCGCGCCGCGGCCGATCACCGAAACCTCGGCGCCGCCCTTGGCGAAGCGCGCGGCAAGATGGCCGCCGATGGCGCCGGCGCCGTAGATGCAGATTTTCATGATCAATCCCTCGAAGAAGAAAGCATGGAGGGAAAGAATTCCCTCCAAACCGCCCTTCTTTTATTTTTGTCTATTGGTGCGAGTGGCGCAACCGGGGCTAGCCGCGGAAGCGGCGGCGCATGGTGGCCAGCGCGCTGGAAAAGCCGCCGCCGGAGAAATACTGGGCGCGGATGTCCGCGAGGCTGTGCTTGACGCGGGAGACGGCGCGGCGTGCCGCCTGCCAGGCCGGCGTGGCGTCCAGATAGGCATGCGCGCGCGCGAGCAGGCGCGTCACCACGCCGTGCAGCCGCACGAACAGGGGCAGTTCCAGCAGGCGCGGTTCCGCGATGGCATAGAGCCGGGCCGAAAACGCGGTGCCCACCATCTTCGCCACCACGATCAGCGTGATGCCGGTGACAGGATGCCCGGTGCCGATCAGCCAGAGGGCGGCGAGCTTCAGCGGGAACAGCGACGCGATGGGGATCAGGAACAGCGCCAGCACCAAGCGCGGGTCCAGCCGCGGC
>JBKJNV010000345.1:0-2580 GCA_046593435.1 Roseomonas sp. | reverse complement strand
GATAGCGGCCCGAAGCCGGAAGCCGCCGAACCCGAAGAAGGCTGAAGACCGAGGGGCCGAAAGGCCCCTCGCTCAATTCGGGCCGGCGATCTGCTCGGCCCTGATGGTATCGAAGCCCCGCATCACCTCGGCCAGCGCAGGCGGCCAACCCGCAGGGCTCGTTGGCACCGCCAACCTGGTGCGCCCATTCTCAAGCAGCAGCAGGAAAATGCGGCCCGCGACGAAATCCTGCGCCAGGAAGATGCCCCCCGCCGCGCATCCCGCCTCACCGCAGCCCCAGCCATAGACGTAGCGGTCCCCGAGCAGCGCCAGGCCCGGCCCGGCCTCACGCAGGCGGCGAGACACGGCCCCCCGCGCGCCACCCGTCGCCGTAGCCAGCACGGGCGCCACCCCCTCATGCTGGGCGAGGGCCAAGACCGGCTGCCCCAGCAACGCGCGCGAATCGCCCTGTCCCAAAGCGGGTGATGACAGCAGCAGCGCGAGGATCGGCAAGCCACGGCGCGAGATGATGTTCATGCCGCGATCTCGTGGCCCCGGCCACGCGGCGCGTCAAGCGAGCAGGAAATCCGTGGCCGACAGCGCCGCCTTCGCCACGCCGTTGATGACGATGGTATCGCCCAGCCCGAGATTGATGGCCGTGGTGCCTGCCACCTCCACCATCACCGCGCTGAGCGCCGCGTAATTGGCAAAGCCCAGGCTGCGCAGGTCAATCCGGTCGCTGCCCACAGCGAAATCACCGATCACGTCGCCGCCGGTGCCGCGCATGAAGGCGAAGATGTCCGCCCCACCCTCACCGAACAGCACATCATTGCCGCCCATGCCATTGAGCGTGTCGGCGCCGGCACCCCCCAGCAGCCAGTTCGCCAGGCCACTTCCGGTCAACACATTGGCCAGTTCATTGCCCACGCCGAAAGGGGTCGCACCCATCAGCACCAGGTTCTCGACATTGGCATAGAGGTAGAAGCCGCCGCCGGTGATGGTCGCATGGACGGTGTCGATGCCGCCGCCCAAAGCCTCGAAGGTCAGGTCGGCCGGCGTGTCGAGCAGATAGAGGTCATCGCCGCCGCCACCATCGATCAGGTCATAGTCACCCAAGCCACTCGCAGCATCCAGGGTATCATTGCCCTCAC
Organism: Roseomonas sp.; assembly: GCA_046593435.1. GTDB lineage: Bacteria > Pseudomonadota > Alphaproteobacteria > Acetobacterales > Acetobacteraceae > Plastoroseomonas. The sequence goes on along the minus strand of JBKJNV010000345.1, from coordinate 1,450 downwards.
CGCCCGTGAGGATGTCGGTCACAAAACCAGGCCCGCCCACCAGGCTGTCGGCGCCACCCTCGCCGAACAGGTTGTCGGCATCGGTGCCGCCGTCGATGGTGTCCGCGCCATTGCCGCCGGCGACGAAATCCACCCCGGCATCGCCGCTCATGCGGTCATTGCCTTCGACGCCGTAGAGCACGTCATTGCCGCTGTCGCCGGCCAGGGTGTCATGCCCATCCATGCCGATGAGCAGGTTGCTCGACTCATTGCCCGTGAGCGCATTATCGCCCGCCGTGCCGACGCCGAAGATGTTCCCCGCGCCGATCCGCAACACCAGGTTTTCGACATTGGCATAAAGGTAGAAGCTGACCGTTGACAGGATGGCGTCGACGCCACCGCCCACCCCTTCGAACAGGACATCGGACTGCGTATCCACGTTGAACACGTCATTGCCCAAGGACCCGGTGATGCGCTGCGCGCCCGCGCTCTCGCTGATCACCGTGCCATCCAGATTGGCGAAGATGCTCAGGTTGCGGTTGTTCAGATTGGCGGCCGTATCCTCCACCGTCACGACATCGCCCGCGCTCAGTGGCACCGGACCGAGGTTGTTGATCTGCGCGAAGGTCAGGCGAAGCTGATTGTCCGTGGCGTCGATACGGTCCACCCCCAAGGCCGAGAGGCCGGAGATCTGGGTGGTGGTGAGTGCGGCCAGCGCATCCCCGATATCGGCCAGCACCAGCGTATCCGCAGCGTCCTTGGGCATGGCGGTCAGCGTCGTGATCTGGGCGCGGGTGAAGGTGAAGGCGCCATCCGTGGCGTCGATGCGATCCACCCCGGCCGCGGCTAACCCCGCGAGCTGCGCCGTGGTCAGCGCCGCCAGGCTGGCGCCGGTATCGGCCAGCGTGACCGTGTCCGTGCCGGTCAGCGCCACGCCGCCAAGGGCGCTGTATTGCGCCGCACCCAGGCTCATCGTGCCTGAGGCCGCGAGCAGCCGGTCCACCCCCTGCCCTGCCAGCGCGCCCATGGCCGCTTCCGAAAGACCCAGCGTGGCCGCTGCCGCACGCAGCACCAGTGTCGCGCTGCCGGGCACCAGCGCCAGCGCCGTCGTGTCGCGCGCCAGCTGCGCCTCGCTCAGCACCAGCGCCGCGCTGTCCGACAGCGCGATCGCGGTCAGCTTGCCCGCATCTTCCAGCGCATCGAAGGCGGCGGCAATCGCAGCCGCGCTATCCTGCACCGCGAAGCTTTCCACCCGTGCATCGGCCTGCAGGGTCGCAGCACCCGCCGCACTCGCGCTGCCGACCACCATCCGGGCCTCACCTGGCAGCAAGGCCAGCGCCGTGGTCGCGGCCAGGTAGGTGGCGTGGGTGATCGCGAGCGGCACCGCGTCGGCCAGGCTGATCGCGGTGAGCTTGCCGGCGGCGTTCAGTGCCCCGAACGCGCTCCCCAGCGCGGCCCCGCCATCATGGAC
>JBKJNV010000239.1:0-7137 GCA_046593435.1 Roseomonas sp. | reverse complement strand
GCACCGACGATGAGCGAGATGCGCAAGCCGTAGATGATGCCCGAGAGCATGTCCCGGCCCTGGTCGTCGGTGCCGAGCCAGTGCGTGATGCCTGAGCCCCCGACGCTGCCCGGTTCGAGCCTGCCATCCATGATGTCCAGTACGCCGAGGTCGTAGGGGTCCTGCGGCGAGATCCAGGGCGCGAAGATGGCGGCGAGCGCGATCAGTGCGAACACGACCAGCGCGCCGAGTGCCACTTTCGACTCGCAGAATTCCGAGACGAAGCGGCGGAACGGTGTCTCGACGCGCGGCGGGGTGGGCGCGGGCGTCGGGACCGGCAATGCCGTGGTGCTCATCCCTTGCTCTCCAGCCGCACGCGTGGATCGAGGACGGAATAGGTGAGGTCCACGATCAGGTTGATCATGATGAACATGAAGACGATGACCATCAGGTAGGCGACGATCACGGGGCGATCGAGCACGTTGATGCTGTCGATGATCAGCTTGCCCATGCCCGGCCAGGCGAAGATGCTTTCCGTCACGACCGAGAAGGCGATGGTGGACCCGAGTTCGAGACCCACCACCGTGACCACCGGGATCAGGATGTTCTTGAATACGTGGACGAAGGTGACGCGGGACGGCGAGAGGCCCTTGGCGCGGGCGAATTTCACGTAGTCCATCAGCATGGTCTCGCGCACGCCGGCGCGGGTGAGGCGGATCACCAGGGAGATCTTGAACAGCGCGAGATTGGTCGCGGGCATGATGAGGTGCGCGAGGCCGTCTTGCGTAAGGAAGCTCCAGCGCAGGCCGAGCAGCATGGCCGTCTCGCCCCGCCCGGTCGAGGGCAGCCAGCCGAGCTGCACCGCGAAGATCATGATGAGCATGAGCCCGACCCAGAAGGTCGGCAGCGAAAAGCCAAGGATCGGGATGGCCATGATGGCCTTGCTGCGCGACCCGTTCGGCCGCAGCCCGGCATACAGGCCAAGCGGCAGGCCGATGATGATGGCCATGATGGTGGCGCCGAAGGCCAGTTCCAGTGTCGCGGGCATCCGGCTCAGGATCAGTTGCAGCGCCGGTTCGTTGAACACGAAGCTGCGCCCCAGGTCGCCGCGCAGCGCATTGCCCAGGAAGACCAGGTATTGCTGCCACAGCGGCTTGTCGAGGCCGAGCGCAATGACCGCGCGCTCACGCTCGATCTGGTCGGCGTCCGGGCTGATCAGGATCTCGACCGGGTCGCCGATGGCGAAGACGCCGAGGAAGACGATCAGCGACATGATCGCCATGACGCCCAGGGCCTGGATCAGGCGTCGCAGCAGATAGAGGCTCATCCGGACTGCCTAGCGCGGCGCGGCGGGACGCACGTCCTGCGCGAGAGTGAGTTCGCTGGCCCGCGCGGCGATGGTGATGCCGCGGCGGCTTGCCCAGATGTTGGTCTGGATGTGCAGCGGAATGACGGCGACGTCGTCGGCAGCCATGCGCTGGGCCTGGATGAGAAGCTGCTCGCGACGGGTGTTGTCGAGCTCGCTCAACGATTGCAGCAGGAGTTCGTCCAGGCGTGGGTTGGAATACCGGCCGCGGTTGGACGACCCCCAGCCGCGGTCGCGATTGATCGTGGCCAAGATGTTGCGCAGCGGGTGCGAGCCATCCGGGTTGCTGCCCCAGCCGATCAGATGGGCGGAGAAATCCGCGCGGCCGGCACGCGCGACGAAGGTGGTCCAGGGCTGCGCCTCGACCGCGGTGCGCACGCCGATGCGCGTCCACATCTGGCCGACGGCCTGGATGATGCGCGCGTCATTGATGTAGCGGTCATTGGGGCCCGCCAGCGTGATGCGGAAGCCCTGCGGATAGCCGGCCTCGGCCAGCAGGCGGCGGGCGGCATCGGGGTCATAGGTGGGCGGCGGCATGTCGGGCACGTGGCTGTAGGTGCCCTCGGGCAGGAACTGGGACGCCGGGATGGCGGCGCCTTCCATCACGCGGTCCACGATGGCGCGGCGGTCGATGGCGATGGAGAGCGCGCGGCGCACCCGCACATCCTGCAGCGGGTTGCGGCCCAGCGGCTGGCCGTTGTTGTCGGTGATGAAGGGCGAATTCTCGTTCGCTGCGCGCAGGTGGTCGAGGCCCAGGAAGATCAGCCGCAGGCCCACGATTTCACTCAGCGTGACGCGCTGGTCGGTGCGCAGCCGCGCGAGATCCGAGGTCGGTACCTGGTCGATCACATCGACGTCGCCGGCCAGGAGTGCGGCGGTGCGGGCGGCGTCATTGGTGATCATGCGGTAGTTGACGCGGCCATAGGCGGGGCGCTCGCCCCAAAAGGCGTCATTGCGCTCCAGCTCGATGCGGTCGCCTATGCGGTGGCTGACGACGCGGTAGGGGCCGGTGCCGATCGCGGCGCGGCCGGCGTTGAAATCCTCGGTGGTGGCGCGCTCATGCGTCGCGCGATTGAGGATGCGGACATTGGTCATGTCGAGCGGCAGCAGCGGATAGGGCTGCGCGGTACGCAAGCGGATGGTCAGCGGGTCCACGATCTCGACCGCGGTAATGGGGCGCGAATAGATCGCGAACGAGGACGGGCTGTTGGGCACATTGGGCAGCCGCGCCAGGGTGAAGGCCACGTCCTCGGCGGTGAAGGGGTTGCCGTTGTGGAAGCGGACATTGGGCCGCAGCTTGAATTCCCACACGGTGGGCTCAACTGCGGTCCAGGTCAGCGCGAGGCCAGGGATGTTGCGGGAACGCACATCGGTGTCGACCAGGCGGTCGAAGATCATGTCGGCCGCGGCATTGTTGGGCGAAAGCTGGTGGTAGTGCGGATCGAGCGAGGTGACCGGCGCGCCCACCGCCATGGTCAGGTTCTGCGCCGCGGCCTGCGTGGCCATAAGGGCGAGCGTTGCGGCTGCCGCCATCATTGGTTTCATCATCGCGCCACCCTTTATGCGTCCCGGACATGCACCTGTAGCAGCGGGCGAAAAGCCCGGCTAGCGCCGCTTGCGGGTGCCGGCGCGGCGCTGGGCAGCCCGTTGCCGCGAGGCGCGGCAGTCGCCGCATGCATGCCGAAGCCGCAGGCAGGCGCGTTCAGCCGCCGCCGTGCAGCCCGTCGACCAACGCGGCGTTGCGGTCCAGCACGATGCGCCGGCGCACCTTCATGGTGGGCGTCATCGTCCCATCCTCGACCGAAAAGGGCTCGACGGTGGCAAAGCGGCGGATGCGCTCGATGCTGGACAAGCGGCTGTTCACACGGTTGACGGCGGCCTTCACGGCCTCGGCCTGGCCCTCGGCGGGAACCAGAAGGGCGACGATGCCGGCCCGGCCCTCGCCGGCGATCACGGCCTGGGCGATCTCGGGCTCGGCCATCAGCAGGCCCTCGACCTTGGCCGGGCTCACCATGTCGCCGCCGAGCGTCTTGATGAAGTCGCGCTTGCGGTCGGTGATGCGCAGGAAGCCGTCATCGAGCGAGCCGACATCGCCGGTGTGCAGCCATACCCGGCCCTCGGCGTCCGGGCGCAGCGCAGCGGCGGTCTGTTCCGGTGCGCCCCAATAGCCCTGCATGACCAGGTCGCCGCGGATGAGCACCTCGCCATCGGGGGCGATGCGGGCCTCGACGCCACCCATCGGCGGGCCGACCGTCTCGCGCCGGTTCGCCCAGGGCAGGTTGCAGCTGACGACGGGGCCGGCCTCGCTCTGGCCGTAGCCCTGCAGCACCGGCAGGCCCAGCGCGAGAAAGAAGCCGCTGAGGTCGGGGTCGAGCCGGGCGGAACCGGAGACGAAGGCGAGCAGCTTGCCCCCGAAGCGTGCGCGCACCTTCTGGCGCACCAGCCGGTCCAGTACGGCATCCTGGAGGCGCTCGAACAGCCCCAGCGGCGGCCCGTCCAGACGGCGCAGCCCGAGGGCGACGGTGCGGTCGAACAGGCGCTGCGCGAGGGGGGACTGCTTCTCGCGCTGGGCCAACATGCGCGCGCGCAGCACCTCGAACAGGCGCGGGACGGCGGTGACGACGGCGGGTGCGATTTCGGTGAATTCAGCGGCGAGGCGATCGGCGCCGCGCGAATAGACGATCTCCATGCCCAGCGAGGGCAGCAGGAAGCCGCCGACCGTGTGTTCATAGCTGTGCGACAGCGGCAGGAAGGACAGGTAGGTATTGCCTGCGAAGCCCACCCGTTCGGCGAGCGGGACCAGGCCTTCCCGGTTCGCGAGCAGCGCGCGGTGCGGCAGCATCACGCCCTTGGGCGCACCGCCCGTGCCGGAGGTGTAGATCAGGCAGGCCAGCGCCTCGCGGCTGGCCTGGTTGGATTCGGCTTCCAGCAGCGCGACGTCGGCGGGGGTGGCGATGGCGCCGGCCCATTCCGGACCGTCCATGGTGAGCAGCAGGTCGAGCCCCGCTTCGCCGGCGGCCTCGGTGATCCGTTCGGCCAGGCGGGCATTGGCCGCGATGGCCGCGCGGGTGCCGGAATCGCCCAGGATGTGGGCGTGGTCGGACGCGGTGTTCGTGACGTAGGTGGGCACGGTGATGGCGCCGATCGCCATGATCGCGCAGTCGGCGATGGGGAATTCCGGCCGGTTGTCGCTGACCAGCAGCACACGGTCGCCGGGGGCGACGCCGCGCGCACGCAGATGGGCGGCGAGGGACGCTACCTGCTCGGCGAAGCGATCCCAGCCCATGCGTTGCCAGGCGCCGTCGCGCCAGTAGCGGAACAGCGGCCGCGGACCCCATTCGCGAGCGCGGCCCAGCATCATGGCCGGCAGCGTGGGCCAGGTTCCCCTTGTGTAAGGCATCCAGTCCCTCGCGTGTCGTCTCAACCCTGCTTCGGGTCTAGGGCAGGTCGCGCTGCTTGGCCACAGTTGCGTGATCAGCCGCTCAGGCGGTGAACTGGGCGTAGAGCGCCGGGTCCGTGGCCCCCTCGGTGCCGAACAGCAGCACGCGGCTGTCGGCCTCCAGGCCCAGCACGGCGCGGGCGAAGGGGTCGCGCGCGGCCAGAAGCAGGGCGGCAAGCCCGGCCACACCGCTCTCGCCGGCCACGATGCCCTGGGCCGCGAGCAGCTTCATGCACGGGGCGACCACGGCGTCGGGGATCGCCATGAAGGCATAGGCGCTGCGGCTCAGTTCCTGCCAGGCGAGCAGGCTCACCTCGCCGCAGGCAAGCCCGGCCATCACGGTATCGAGTTTACCGCCGACCACCTGCGGCTCGCCGGCCTCCGCACTCGCGAGCAGGCAGGCCGCGCGGTCGGGTTCGACCACGATGATGCGCGGCGCCTCGCCGAAGCGGGCGCGCATCTGCACCGCGACGGCGGCCGCGACGCCGCCGACCCCGGCCTGGATGAAGACATGAGAGGGCGGGGCGGGGATCTGGTCTGCCGCCTCATCGGCCATCAGGCGGTAGCCCTGCATGACGTCGCGCGGGACTTCGGTATAGCCGGGCCAGGAGGTGTCGGAGACGATGAACCAGCCCTGCGCCTCGGCCTCGCTCGCCGCCGCGCGCACGGAATCATCGTAATTACCCGGCACTTCGCGGATTTCCGCGCCATAGGCGATGATGGCGTCGCGCCGGTGTTTTGTCACGCCAGGGTGGACGAAGATCACGCAGCGCGCGTGGCAGCGCGCCGCACCCCAGGCGACGGAGCGGCCGTGATTGCCATCCGTCGCGCAGGTGATTGTGATGGCGCGTGTCGCCTCGGCAAATTCGCCGGCCATGATCGCGGCGGAAGGTGCGTTGGGTGCGATGCCGCGGCGGGCGAGTTCCACGATCAGCAGCCGCAGCACCGCATAGGCGCCACCCAGCGCCTTGAAGCTGCCCAGGCCGAAGCGCGGCGCCTCATCCTTGTAGTGCACCGAGGCGACGCGCGCGGTCGCGGCCACGGCGTCCAGTGCGCGCAGCGGCGTCGGCGCATAGCCCGGCCAGCCGGTGATCTCGGCCCGCGCCCGGCGGAAGCCGCCCTCGGGCAGCACGATGATGCCGGGCGTGCCATGGGCACGGTTGGCGAGCAGGCGGTAGGCAACGGTGGGGATCATGGGGGTCAGTATTGCGCCACGCCGCCGCCGGCGCCAAACCTTGGGCCGGGAGGGCCTCGGTCCATGCACATCACGATCCTCGGCGGCGGCGGATTTTTGGGGCGGAAGCTGGCGGAACGCCTGGCGCGCGACGGAGCGCTGGGCGGGCGTGCCATCACGGGCATGACGCTGTTCGACCTGGCCGCGCCGGCCCCTGTCGCGGCCGGCTTCCCGGTGCGGACCCAGGCGGGCGACCTCGGCGATGCGGCGGCCCTTGCGGTGGCCATCCCCGACGGGACCGGCGTGGTCTTCCACCTCGCGGCCGTCGTCTCGGCGGCGGCGGAGGCCGATTATGACCTCGGCGTGCGGGTGAACCTGCTGGGCACGCTGGCGGTGGTGAATCGCTGCCGGGCGCTGGCGAGCCTGCCGCGCGTGGTCTTCCCCTCATCCGTCGCGTCATTCGGGGGCGGGCAGGATGCGCGGGTGGCCGATGATGCGCGCCAGGTGCCGACCAATTCCTACGGCACGCAGAAGGCGATGGCCGAGCTGCTGCTGAACGACGCCTCGCGCCGCGGCTTTCTCGACGCGGTGTGCATCCGCCTGCCCACGGTGGTGGTGCGCCCCGGACGGCCGAACAAGGCGGCCTCCTCCTTCGCTTCGGCCGTGCTGCGGGAGCCGCTGCTGGGGCTGGCCACCGATTGCCCGGTGTTTCCCGATTTCCGCGTGTGGATCTGCTCGCCGCGCAGTGCGACCGGCTGGTTCCTGCACGCGGCCAGCATGGATACGGCGCCGCTGGGGCTGGAACGCGGCATCAACCCGCCTGGGGTGACCGCCAGTGTCGCCGAGATGCTGGATGCGCTGGAAAGCGTGGCCGGGGCCGAGGCAAGGCGGCTGGTGCATTTCGTGCCGGATACGGTTGTACAGGATATCGTGCGCGGATGGCCCTCGGGCTTCGTACCGGACCGCGCGCTGGAGTTGGGGTTTGTCGCGCATGAGCCGCTCGATGCGGTGGTGCGGGCCTTCCTTGGGGACGACCTGGCGGCGACGAAGGCGGACCGGGGGTTGGCCTAGGGTCCGGCCGCGTCGCGGAGCAGGACATTCGGGTTGGAGGGCAGGGAGGTCTTCCCGTTGCCCACCGTCCCCGCTTGGGCGGCCGGATGGCTGTCCATTACGTTCTGG
>JBKJNV010000023.1:0-5432 GCA_046593435.1 Roseomonas sp. | reverse complement strand
GCCGCGGCTTGAAGCCGTTGTTCTGCGGGCAGGGCACGGTGACCGGCACGCCGCCGGCGACCTTCGCCATATCGGCATAGCTGATCCAGTACGGCGCCGGCACTACCACCTCGTCGCCCGCATCGCAGGTCGCCATCAGCGCGTTGAAGATCAGCTGCTTGCCGCCATTGCCGATCATGATCTCGTCGAGCGCGTAGTCGAGGTTGTTGTCGCGCTTGAATTTTCTCTGAACTGCCTGCTTGAGGGCGCGGGTGCCGTCCTGCGGGGGGTATTTGGTATCGCCCGATTTCGCGGCCTTGTACGCGGCCTCGATCGCATGATCCGGGGTCGGGAAATCCGGCTCGCCAGAGGCGAGGCTGATGACCTTGATGCCCTTGTCCGCGAGTTCCCGCCCCTTCATCGTCATCACGACGGAGGCGGACAGAGAAATTTCCTTCAGGCGTGCGGCGAGCGCTGGCATGGCGATGTCCCCGGCCAATCTCAGCGCAGCCCGGCGCAGAAATTCTGGATGCGCGTGCAGGCGTCGCGCAGGCTGTCGTCGTCGGTCGCGTAGGAAATGCGGAAATGGCCGGGGAACATGAAGGCCGCGCCGTGCACTGCGGCCACGCCCTTCTCCTCCAGAAGCGCGAGCACGAAATCCTCGTCACTGCCGATCTTGCGCCCGCCTTCGGTGGTCTTGCCCAGGCAGCCATGCACGTCGGGGAACACGTAGAAGGCCCCTTCCGGCTTGTGGCAGCGAATGCCCTTCGCCTCGTTCAGCATGCCCACCACCAGGTCACGGCGACGCTGGTAGACCACGCGCATCGCCTCGATGCTCTCCTGCGGGCCATTCAGCGCCTCGACGGCGGCAGCCTGGGAGACGGAGGAGGTGTTGGACGTGGACTGGCTCTGCAGCTTGTCCATCGCCTTGATGAGCTTCAGCGGCGCGCCGGCGAAGCCGATGCGCCAGCCGGTCATGGCATAGGCCTTGGAGCACCCGTTCATCGTGACGGTGCGGTCCTTCAGACGCGGCTCCACCTCGACGATGGTGGGCATCTTGCGGCCGTCATAGATCAGCTTTTCGTAGATGTCGTCGCTGAAGACCCAGACGTCAGGGTGCTTGAGCAGCACATCCGCGAGGGCCTTCAGCTCATCCCAGCTATAGGCCGCACCGGTCGGGTTGCAGGGGTTGTTCAGGATCAGCCATTTTGTCCGTGGCGTGATCGCGGCCTCCAACTGCTCACCGGTCATGCGGAACCCCGCATTCTGGCCGCAGGGCACGATCACCGGTACGCCCTCGGCCAGACTCACAATATCGGGGTAGCTCACCCAGCAGGGGGCGGGGATGATGGCCTCATCGCCGGCGTTGATGGTGGCCAGCAGCGCGTCGAAGATCACCTGCTTGCCGCCCGTGGCGACCAGGATTTCCTCGGGCTTGTAGTCGAGGTTGTTGTCGCGCTTGAATTTTTGGGCCACGGCGCGGCGCAGTTCCGGTGTGCCGGCGACATCGGTGTACCTGGTCTCGCCACGCTCGATCGCTGCGATCGCCGCGTCCTTGATGTTGCGCGGGGTGTCGAAATCAGGCTCGCCGGCCGCGAGGGAGATGATGTCCTTGCCCTCCGCCTTCAGCGCGCGCGCCTTCGCGGAAATGGCGATGGTCAGCGAAGGGGAAATGCGATCGAGGCGGTCGGCGATGATGTTCATGGGACCAGTTCGGGCAATGGGGAGGGCTGGAAACCTAGCCCCGCTCCCCCCTGTCATCAACCCGTCGCGCACGCAGCAGCAGCGCCGCAAGGCCAATGCAGGCCGCGGCCAGGGCAAGAATGACCGCACCCAGCGCGTTGATCTCGGGCGTGAGGCCCAGACGCAGGGCGGAGAAGACCAGCACGGGCAGCGTGGTGCCCGCAGGGCCAGAGACGAAGCTCGCGATCACCAGGTCATCGAAGGACAGCGTGAACGCAAGCAGCCAACCGGCAACCAAGGCGGGGGCCATCAGCGGCAGCGTGACGGTACGGAATGCGGTCCAGGGCCCGGCGCCGAGGTCCATCGCCGCCTCCTCTAGCAGCCGGGCGCCGCCGGCCAGGCGTGCCTGCACGACCACCGCGACATAGGCCGCCCCCAGCGTTCCATGCGCGAGCAGCACGGTCAGCGCGCCGCGCCCCGACGGCCAACCGATCGCGGCTTCGAGCGTGACGAACAGCAGCAGCATCGCGAGCGCCGTCACCACATCGGGCAGCACCAAGGGCGCGCCCACCAGGGCGCCGAACAGCGCCCGGCCGCGGAAAGCGCCCCATCGCGCTAGGGCGAAGCCGGCAACGCCGCCGACCAGCACCGCGAGGCTCGCCGCCCCCGCCGCCACCCGCAGCGACAGCAGCCCCGCCTCGATCAGACGCTCATTGGCGGCAAGGGCCACGAACCAGCGCAGCGAAAATCCGCCCCACTGGAACGGGATGCGGTCGGCGCTGAAGGCGAAGCCCACAAGCAGCAGCACCGGCGCCCAGAGGAACACGAGCCCGAGCGCCAAAACCCCCCGCGCCATCAGGACACCCGCTGAAACAGGCGGATCGGCACGATCAACAGCGCCAGCAGCGCCACCGCGAGCGCGGCCGCCAAGGGCCAGTCGCGGTTCTGAAAAAACTCCTGCCACAGCACGCGCCCGACCGGCAGCGCATCCGTGGGCCCGAGCAATTCCGGGATGACGAATTCGCCGGCCGCGGGGATGAACACCAGCAGGAAGGCCGCCGCGACGCCCGGCAGCGCCAGCGGCAGGGTCACGGTGCGGAACACCGTCACCGGCCTCGCGCCCAGATCCGCCGCGGCCTGTTCCAGCTCCGGGTCCAGCCGTGACAGCGTCGCGTAGAGGGGCAGCACCGCGAAGGGCAGGTAGGCATGCACCATCCCCGCCAGCATCGCGCCCTCCGTATAAAGCAACGGCAGCGGTTCCGCGATGACACCCAGGCCGATCAGCCCCGCGTTCACCAGCCCCTGGTCGCGCAACAGCCCAATGAAGGCGCCCATGCGCAGCAGGAACCCGGTCCAGAAGGGCAGCAGCACCAGAGCAAGCAACGGCACCTGCCACGTCTGTCGCGCGCGGGCGATCGCGAAGGCCATCGGGAAGCCCAGCAGCAGCGCAAGCGTGGCGGTGCTGGCCGCCAGCCGCGCCGCGCGCAGCAGCGAGTCGCGGTAGAATTCATCCTCGGCCAGCGTGGCGAAATTGCCCAACCCGCCCTGCCAGGCGAAGCCCGGCCCGAACGGCCAGCGAAAGGGCGGCACGCTCTCAGCACTCGTCCCCAGCGCGATGCCGAGCAGGATCGCCGCCGGCGCCGCCACGAAGCCCAGCAGCCAGGCCCAGGCCGGCAGCAGGATCAGCGCGCGCCGCATCACGTCGCCAGCGGCACGAGGTCGTCCGCATCCCAGGCCAGCGCCACCCGCTCCCCCACCGCCGGCATCGGGTCATCGGCGGGCAAGGTCACCCGCAACTCCCCGCCACCATCGAGTGCGACGACCAATAGCGTCGCCTCCCCGCGGAAGGCCGCATCGCGCACGTTGCCCAGCGTGCGGTTGCCGCCCGCCTCGCCCATCCCGCCGCGCGTCAGGCGGATGCGCTCCGGTCGCAGCGCATAAGAAGCCGCACCCGGCTCGGCCGGCGCGAGCGCGAGGCGGCCGGGGTCGAGGATGTTCGCCGCGCCGAGGAAGCGCGCGCCAAAGGCGCTGGCGGGCCGCGCATAGACCGCGGCGGGCGGGCCCACCTGCATCAGCCGCCCGCCATCGAGCACGGCGATGCGGTCAGCCAGCGCCAGCGCCTCGCTTTGGTCATGCGTCACCATCACGAAGGCCGCGCCGGTGGCCCGCTGCAACGCCCGCAACTCGAACCCGGTCTGTTCGCGCAAGCCCGCATCCAGTGCGGCCAAGGGCTCATCGAGCAACAGCAGCTTCGGGCGCATCACCAGGGAGCGCGCGAGTGCCACGCGCTGCTTCTGCCCGCCCGAAATCTGGTGCGGCCGCCGCGCGCCAAACCCCTCAAGTTTCACCAGCGCCAGAACTTCGGCGATGCGGCGCCCCTGCTCCGCACGCGCCACGCCGGCGCGGCGCAGGCCATAGCCGATATTCTCAGCGACATTCATATGCGGGAACAGCGCATAGGACTGGAACATCATATGCATCGGCCGCGCCCAGGGCGGCTCGCGCGTGATGTCGCGCCCCTCCAGCAGCACGGTGCCGGCATCTGGCGCCTCCAGCCCCGCGATCAGCCGCAGCAGCGTGGACTTCCCCGACCCCGAGCCGCCCAGCAGCGCGAAGAACTCGCCCGGCATGATGGCGAGGTCCAGCGCCTCCAGCGCCACCGCCCCGCCGTAATGGCGCCGGAGGCCGCGCGCCTCCAGCAGCGGCGGCGCCACGCCGTTCAGCGCCCGGCCTTGAAGCGCGACCACAGCCGCGTGCGCAGCCGCTCCGTCGCCGCGGAGGGCGTCGTCGCCACGAAGCTCGCCGCCAGCGTCGCCTCGGTCGGATACACACTGGGGTCATTGCGCACCGCCTCCGCGACCAGCGCGCGCGCGGCGGGGACCGCATTGGGGTAGCGCACATGCGTTGTGATGGCCGCCATCACCTCCGGCCGCAGCACGAAATCGATGAAGGCCATCGCAGCGTTTGGGTTGGGCGCATCGGCCGGGATCGCCAGCATGTCGAACCACAGCTGCGCCCCCGCCCGCGGCGCGACATAGGCCACCTCCACCCCGCGCCCCGCCTCCCGCGCCCGCGCCGAGGCCTGGATCACATCGCCCGAATAGGTCAGCGCAAGGCACGCATCCCCCGTCGCCAGCGCATCCAGCACAGACCCCGAGGGCAGGATCGCGCGCACATGCGGCCGGATCGCGAGCAGCGCCCGCTCTGCGGCGCGCAGATCCTCCGGGCTTTCGCCGTTCGGATCGAGCCCAAGGTGGCGCAGCACCGAGGGGATCACATCCGTCGGGCTGTCCATCACCTGGATGCCGCAGCGCGCAAGCCGCTGCGCATGGCGCGGGTCGAGCAGCAAGGCCAGGCTGTCCATCGGCGCATCGGGCGCCAACGCGCGAACGCGATCAGGCCGGATGCCCATCCCCACCGTGCCCCACAGGTAGATCACGCCATGCCGATTGCCCGGGTCCACCCCCACCACGCGCGCCATCAGCGCGGGGTCAAGATTGGCCCAGTTGGGGATGCGCGCGCGGTCGAGCGGACGCAGCGCCCCGGCACGGACCAGGCGGGCGAAGGTCGGCTCACTGGTGGGAACCACCAGGTCGTAGCCGGACCGCCCCGCGGACAGCTTGCCCTCGAGCGTCTCGAGGCTGTCGAACACGTCGTAGCGCACGCGAATACCGGTCTCGGCGGTGAAGCGCTGCACCACATAAGGGTCGATGTAGTCGGACCAGTTGTAGATGTTGAGCACGGGCTGCGCGCGCGTGGCCGCGGGCAGC
>JBKJNV010000516.1:0-3838 GCA_046593435.1 Roseomonas sp. | reverse complement strand
ACGGGCGCCGACCTCGTGGGGGCGCCATCAGGCGATGCGGCGGTGATCCGGGCGGAGATGATTGCGCGCTGCGGTTGAAGGTCCCTGGCGCGAGGCGCGTGGGTCGGGTCTAGTGCTGGTGATGCGCGCGGCGATTCCCCATTTGATTGTGGCCATTGTGCTGTTCGGTGGCGCTTGGCCGATCACCAAGGCCGCGCTGTCGGACGCGTCCCCGATGTGGTTTGCCGCCGGCCGTGCGGGCCTCGCGGCGGTGGTCTCAGCGCTGGCGCTGCTGGCGTTGGGGCGGCTGCACTGGCCACGGCAAGCGGATTGGCCCGCGGTGATCGCGCTGGGCACCTTGCAACTCGGGGGGTATTTCGCCCTCGTCCATCCCGCCGTGGCCATCGTGCCGGCGGGGCGGACGGCGATCATCTCGGCGGTGACCAGCTACTGGCTGCTGCCGATGTCGATCCTGGTGATGGGAGAGCGCATCTCGGCGCGCGGCTGGCTGGGTGCGGCGCTGGGCTTTGCGGGCGTGGTGGTGCTGGCCGGGCCCTGGGCGCTCGACTGGACAGCGCGCGATGTTGTGTTCGGCCATGGCATGCTCATGCTGGCGGCGGGGCTGTGGAGTGTCGCCATCATCGTGACCCGGGCGCGGACGCCGGCATCACCGATGATCGAGCTGCTGCCCTGGTGCTTTGCGATCGCCTTCGCCCTGCTTGCCCCTTTGGCAATGTACCTGGAACCGCAGGGCGGCATCGGTGCCCCGTCCTGGCCGATCATGCTGTACATCGGCCTGATTGTGGCGCCGGTCGGCACTTGGTGCGTCATCGAGATCGGGCGGCGGTTGCCCGGCGCGGTCTCCTCGCTGGCCTTCCTGCTGGTGCCGGCCTTCGGGGTGACGCTGTCTGCTGTGTGGCTCGGGGAGGCGGTGGGCTTGGATATCCTCATCGGTAGCGCGCTGATCGTGGCGAGTGTCGCGCTGGCGGCGCGCGCGTGACGGGGCTGCGCCTGAACGCGGTGGAGGTGGGCGCGGGCCCGCCGCTGGTGCTCCTGCATGGCCTGTTCGGCGCCGCGCAGAACTGGGGCACCATCCAGGCCGCGCTGGCGCCGGAGCATCGGGTCATTGCGCTCGATTTGCGCAATCACGGCGCATCGCCGCACGCGGCGGCCATGGGCTACGCCGCGATGGCCGAAGATGTGGCCGAGACACTGGCCGGGCTTGGTGTGCCGCGCGCCGCGGTGCTCGGCCATTCCATGGGTGGCAAGGTCGCCATGATGCTGGCGCTCACGGCACCGGAGATGGTGGAGCGTCTGGTGGTGGCCGATATCGCGCCCGTGGCATATCGGTCGCATCTGCGCGGCGTGGTTGCGGCGATGCAGGCGCTGCCGGTGGCGCCCGGCCTCACGCGGCGGGCCGCCGATGCGGCGCTTGCCGCCACCATTCCTGAGGCTGGGTTGCGCGCCTTCCTGTTGCAGAATTTGCGCTTTGATGCGGCGCCCGCCTGGCGCATCGGACTTGCCGAAATCGCGGCGGCGATGCCGGTGATCGAAGGCTTCGCGTCACCGGAGGCGCAGTATGCGGGGCCGGTGCTGTTCCTGGCCGGGGGGCGCAGCGACTACATCCGCCCCGACCATGCCGGCGCCATCGCCGCCTTGTTTCCCGCGGCGCGGCAGGCGGTGGTGGCCGATGCGGGACATTGGCTCCATGCCGAGAACCCGGGGGGCTTTCTCGACGCGCTGCGGCCGTTCCTCGAAGGGTAGGCCAGCCTATTTGCCCATGGCGCCCGCTCGGCATGTCGCCGGCGCCGCAGCAAACCCCGATGCCGCGGCGCCTGGCGCGGAACCCTATGCCTGCGCGTTGCCCGCCGCGGTCAGCGATAGCAGTGCGCGAAGCAGCATCACTTGCCTTTCTTTGCCGCCCACTCCTCGGGCGTCATGCGCGGGATCTCGATGCGGTCGGTGGTGCGCGCGTACCAGCCGCGGCCGTGCATGCGGCCCACCAGGTTCAGCTTTTCCGTGTCGATATAGTTCTTCGCCTGGTCCAGCACGCAATCATCGCGCACGTGCATGGCCAGCACGCGGCCGAGCACGATGGTGTGGTGGCTGACGGGGATCAGCTGGAAGGTCTCGCATTCCAGTGCCACTGGGCTCTCGAGGATGCGCGGCGGCTTGATCAGCGTGGACGGCGTCGCGGTCAGGCCCGCTTCCTTCAGCTCATCCACTTCGGGCGAAAACTGGATGGCGGTGACATTCATCTGCTCGGCGTTTTCGGCGGAGACCAGGTTCACCACGAATTGTCCCGTGTTGCGGATATTCTGCAGCGTGTCCTTCTTGGATCCCTCGGGCGTGGGGCCGCAGCCGATCGCGATCACCACCGGGTCGTCGGTCAGCGCGTTGAAGAAGGAGTAGGGCGCAGCATTGTTGATGCCGTCCGCATCCTGCGTCACCACCCAGGCCACGGGGCGCGGCACGATGGTGGAGACGATCAGCTTGTAGCGCTCGCGCGTGGGCAGCGTCTGGAAATCGAAGAACATCGTGAACTCCCGTGTTGGATCAAAGGACGCGGTGCGGCGGCTCTTCGCTGCGCAGCAACACCGCGTCAAGATTATCGAGTGCGCGGAATCCCATGGCGTCGCGCGTCTCGATGGTCGCACTGCCCAGATGCGGCAGCAGGGCGACGTTCTCCAGTGCGAGGTAGCCGGGGAAGATGCGCGGCTCGCCGTCATAGACATCAAGGCCCGCGGCGCGGAGATGGCCGCTGGTCAGCGCGTCCACCAGTGCCGCGTCATCGACCGTGGTGCCGCGACCGGTGTTCACCACGATGGCACCCTTGGGCAGCATCGCGATGCGCTCGGCGTTGAGCCACCGCCGCGTCGCCTCGCCACCGGGGATGTGCATGGACAGGACGTCGCAGGCTGCGAGGAATGCGGCGTCATCGGCGTGGAAATGGGCGCCTTGTTCCTGCTCCAGCGGCAGCTGGCTGCGGTTACGGTAATGGATCTCCATCCCGAAGCCGCGCGCCATGGTGGCGAGCGTGCGCCCGATGCGACCCATGCCCAGGATGCCCAGGCGCTTGCCTTCCAGCGTGACACCCATGAACTGCGTGGGCGTCCATCCGCTCCAGGCGCCGGCGCGCAGCACACGTTCTGTCTCGCCGGCGCGGCGCGCGGCCATCAGGATCAGCAGCATGGCGATCTCGGCCGTCGCGACCGACAGCACGTCGGGCGTATTCGCCACCAGGATGCCGCGTTCGGCGGCGGCCTTGAGGTCGATATGGTCGGTGCCGACGGAGAAGGTCGCGATGATTTTCACGCTGTCCGGCAGCGCCGCGATGGTCTGCGCATTCATCCGGTCGCCGGCGGCACACAGGATGCCCGCGCAGCGCTCGGCGCGGCGGGCGATCTCCGCACTGTCATTGGCCCAGCCGGTGTCGCCCTGGGCAAATCGCGCGTCGTAATCGCGCGCCGCGCGGGCTTCCACGGCGGCGGGGAAGGTGCGGGTCAGCAGCAGGGTCGGCTTTGTCATGCGGTTCCTCGTCCTTGGCCGCACCATAGCCGCGATGACGCGCCTGACCAGAGGGTCGCTTGTCACCCAGGCACGAAGGCGGCAGGCTGAGGCCACACAGATAAGCGGAATGCAGAGTATGGATCTCGGATTGAAGGGCCGTCGCGCCCTGGTGATGGGCGCGTCCAAGGGCCTGGGGCGCGCCATCGCCAATTCGTTGGCGGCCGAAGGCGCGGCGTTGGTCATCTCCGGCCGCACCCAGGCGAGCCTGGATGTCGCGGCCAAGGAATTGATGGCCCTCGGCGCCACCTCCTGCGTGGGCATCCCCGCCGATGTCGCGAATAGCGAGGAT
>JBKJNV010000458.1:0-5988 GCA_046593435.1 Roseomonas sp. | reverse complement strand
CGCTTCCTCGGTCGGCTCCACCTCCAGGAATTCGGCATCCAGCGTGCCCAGCCCCTCCCGCTCATAGCCATAGTCGCCGAGTTGCGCGCCAGGCGTGGCAAGGGCGGGGGTGAGAATGGTGTAGGCGGCCATGCAATCGGAGCTTTCAGGTCGTCGGTCGGCGCGCGCGGTCAACGGCTTCGTTGATGTCGGTGCCCCAGCCAGGGGCGGTCGGCACCACGAAGCAGCCATTCTCGAACTGCGGCAGGTTTGTCACGAACTCATCGCGCCACGGGCACGAGTCGATGTCGATTTCCATGATGCGGAAATTCGGGATCGCCGCGCAGAAATGCGCGCTGATGAAGCTGCACAAATGCCCATAGAAATTGTGCGGCGCGCAGTTCACCTCATAGGCGTCGCACATGGATGCGATCTTGATGCTTTCGCCCAGCCCGTTCCACGGCACATCCACGATGGCCACGTCCATCGCGTATTGCTCGAGATAGGGCTTGAAGTCGCGCCGCCCATGCAGCGTCTCGCATGACGCGATGGGGCAGGGCGCGCGGCCGCGGATCATCGCGAGTGAGGGCGGGTCGTGCGTGTCGATCTCAAGCCAGGTCAGCCCGATGGGTTCCACGGCCGCCGCGACACGCAGGAAGCCCTCCGTCTTGAAGTGGAAATTCGTGTCCAGCATGATCCCCATCTCGGGACCCACAGCGTCGCGGATGGTCATCAACTGGCGTGTCAGGTCGCCGAGCAGCGCATTGTCCCAGTTGAGTTCCGGCCACCCCGCCGCGCGCCCGAATCCCGGCGCGTATTGCGTGAAGGCGCCGTCCTTCCACGGGAAGATATTGGTCTTCAGGCAGCTAAACCCGGCCGCCTTCACCTCCTCCGCATGGCGTCCCAGCGCATCGTAATCGCCGATGGCGGGGAAGAACCGCGTGGAGCGGCCCGAGACGCGATAGGTGCCAAAATGCGACCAGTAGACCGGGATGCGGTCGCGGATCGGCCCGCCGAACAGGGCGTGCACCGGCTTGCCCGCTTCCTTGCCGCGAATGTCGAGCAGCGCATTCTCGATCGCCGCGATGGCCTGCTGGTTCAGCCCGCCGCGCGCCTGCCGCGTGCCCACATGCAACCGCGCGACGATCGCCTCCGAGGCACGCGGATCGGCGCCAATCACCAGCGGGGAGAGCGCGCGGATCACATCCGAGAGGCCCTTGGATCCGAAATCCTCGTTGTATTCAGACCAGCCGGTGATGCCGCAGGCCGTGCTCATCTTCAGGAAGGAGAAGGTGCGCCAGCCGGCATCCGCGATCATGCACTCCATGTGGTCGATCTTCACGGCGCGCTACTCCTTCACGGCACCGGTCAGCGAACTCACGTAGTAGTCCACGAAGAAGGAATAGAAGATCGCGACGGGCAGCGAGCCCAGCAGCGACCCCGCCATCAGCGCGCCCCACTGGTACACATCGCCGGTCACAAGCTCGGTCAGGATCGCCACCGGCACCGTCTTGCGTTCGGATGACTGGATGAAGGCCAGCGCGTAGATGAACTCGTTCCACGACAGCGTGAAGGAGAAGATGCCCGCGCTGATCAGCCCCGGAATCGCGAGCGGTAGCGTGATGCGCCGCAAAATCTGCAACCGCGTCGCGCCATCGATCAGCGCGCATTCCTCCAGCTCATAGGGGATGGATTTGAAATACCCGATCAGCAGCCAGGTGCAGAACGGGATCAGGAAGGTCGGGTAGGTGAGGATCAGCGCGAAGGGCGTGTCGAACAGCCCCAGCTGGAACACAATGGTCGCGAGCGGGATGAACAGGATCGACGGCGGCACCAGGTAGGCCAGGTAGATCGCGAGCCCCACATACTGGCTGCCCTTGAAGCGCAGCCGCTGGAGCGCATAAGCCGCGAGCGTGGAGGCGAACAGCGACAGCACGGTCGCGGCGACGGCCACCATCATCGTTGTCCACAGCCAGCGCGGATAGCTCGTCTGGAACAGCAGCAGGTAGATGTGGTCCAGCGTGGGCGAGGAGATCCAGAACGGATTATGGTTGCGGAAATCATAGAGCTCCGCGTTCGGTTTGAAGGCGGTGACCGTCATCCAGTAGAACGGGAACAGCAGGATCAGCAGGAAGCAGCACAGCGGGATCCACAGCATCACCATCCGCCGTGCGCGGCTGTCCCAGGCCATCGTCTCCGGCTGGGCAGAGGCGGTATTGGTGGAGGCGGTCGAAGCGGTTGCCTTAGTCATTGCTCTCTCCTTGCTGCCACTTGCGCCGGGCGAGGGCGAAATAGCTGAACAGCGTAGCGGCCACGAGGAAGGGGATCATGGAAACGGCGATGGCGGCACCCTCACCCAGTTCGCCGCCGACGATGCCGCGCTGGAAGGCCAGCGTCGCCAGCAGATGCGTCGAATTCACCGGACCGCCGCGCGTGATCGCATAGACCAGCTGGAAATCGGTGAAGGTGAAGATGATGGAGAAGGTCATCACGATGGCGAGGATCGGCAGCAGCATCGGGAAGGTGATGTAGCGGAAGCGCTGCCAGGATGTGGAGCCATCGAGCAGTGCCGCCTCATACAATGACGGCGAGATGGTCTGCAGCCCGGCCAGCAGCGAGATCGCGACGAAGGGGATCCCGCGCCAGATGTTGGCGACGATCAGCGAGAAGCGCGCCGGCCATTCCGTGCCGATGAAGTCGATATTGGTTGTCCGCCAGCCCAGCACATCGACAAAGATGTAGGAGATGATCGAGAATTGCGGGTCGTAGATCCACCAGAAGGCAATCGCGCTCAGCACCGTCGGCACGATCCAGGGCAGCAGGATGATCGCGCGCAGGATGGACTTGAACGGCATGTGCTGGTTCAGCAGCAGCGCCAGCCACAGGCCGAGCCCGAATTTTCCGATCGTCGCGATGCCCGTGTAGAACACGGAATAGAATACCGCGCTCCACCAGATCGGGTCGCTCAGCAGGTATTGGAAATTCTCGAACCCCACCCAGGCGCCCCGCCTTCCGATCGTGGTGTCGGTGAAGGCCAGGAAGATGCCCAGGCCCAGCGGGTAGGTGAGGAAGGTCATCAGCAGGCCCACCGCCGGCAGCATGCAGACGATCACCAGGAACGGCTTCCAGTCGAACAGCTTCACGATCCAGGACGGATCGCGTTTCGCCTTGATCCATTCGGCGGCGGTCATAGCGGACATGGCGGAAACTCCGACTGGGCGGCGCGATGACGCGCCGCCCGAAAAACAACTCAGCGCCGGCGGAAGAAGCGTGTCGCACGCCGCTCGGCCTCACGCGCCGCGGCCTCGGGCGTGGCCTGGCCGGCAGCGACCGAGGCGCACATCTGCACCATCACGTAATCCGCGTTCGCCGCCGCCGAGCCTTCGCTGATCGGACCCTTGTAGCCGATCCAGTACGGGCTCCGCATCGTGTCGCGGAAGATCGTCACCTTCGGGTCCTCGGTCCAGACGGCGCTCGCCGTGTAGTTCTCCAGCGGATGCGCCCAATAGCCGACGTTGGCGTTCAGCCAGGGGTCGTATTGCTCGCGCTCCATCAGGAACATCAGCAGCGCCTTGGCCGCGTTGGGGAAGCGGGAGTGGCGGAACACCATGGCGTTGAGCGTGAGCCCCGTCATGGGCGATTCGGCAGCGAGGCCGCGCGGCAGCAGCGTGTGCTCGGTGTCCTCCGCAATGGCCCGCAACGCGGGGTCGTTCTTCAGCGAGAAGTAGAGCGAGACGCCGTTCGCGGTGAGGAACAGCTCGTTCGCCGCATAGGCGCGGTTATTGCTGATGTCGCCCCAGGCAATCGTGCCAGGGATGAAGGTCGCATACAGGTCCTTGAGGTAGGTGAGCGCGTTGATCGTCTCGCGGCTGTTGATGCCGACCGAGCCATCCTCGTTGACCAGCTGCCCGCCATGCGACCAGATCAGCCAATTGGCAAAGCCATTGCCGTCGCCCACCGCATTGCCCAACGCGAAGCCGGCCGGCTTGTTTGCCTGGCGAAGCTTGCGGCACAGGTCGAGCAAGCCCGCATGGTCTTCGGGCGGGCGTTCGAAGCCCACGCCATTGACTGCGGATTTTCGCCAGACCAGCGGGCCGCCGGTCGCACCGAAGGGCACGCCGATCCAGTTGTTGGTGCCGTGCCGCTTGCCGTAGCGCTGCGCCAGCGGCAGCCAGCCGCCGTAGCGCTGCCCAAGGTATTCAGCGACGTCCGTCACCTCGACGAGCTTGTCCGTATAGACGTGCGGCGACTCGTTGAAGCCGATGATCATGTCCGGCCCGGCGCCGGTATTGGCGGTCACCGCGGTCTGCTGGGTGATATCCTCCCAGCCCACGAAATCGACGCGCACCGGCACCCCGGTGGCGGCGGTGAAGCGTGCGCAATTGGCGCGGAACACATCCTCGTCGGGCTGCACGAAGCGCACCGGGCGCAGCATGCGCAGCGTGGCGCCACTCTCGATGGGCAGGCGGGGTGCGGTTGCATTGGCCGCGGTGATGCGGCTGGCCTGCGCCTGGGCCTTTTCCGCCATGGTCATGGCGGCCAGCGCTGCTGCCGAAAGGCCGATCGCGTTGCGGCGGGTCACGTCTACCATTGTCGTTCTCTCCCTGGTTATTCGGTGATCAGATACGCTGGCCGGTTGCCTTGTCGAACAAATGCACAAGGGCAGGGTCGGCGGCGACGCGCAGCATTTCGCCCGGCCGCGTCATCACGCGCTCGCGGAAGGCGCCGCTGAACTGGGTCTCGCCCAGGCGAAACAGCACCTGCGTCTCCGACCCCGTGGGCTCCACCAGCTGGACCAGCGCCGGCATGCCTTCGGGGTCGAGGCGAAGGTGTTCGGGACGGATGCCGTAGGTGACCGGCCCGTCTGTCACGCGCATATCGGGCGGCAGCGGCCAGGCCGTGCCATCGGGGGTGCGAAAGGCGCCGCCCGCCACATTTCCGGCAATGAGGTTCATCGCCGGGCTGCCGATAAAGCCTGCCACGAACACATTGGCCGGCTTGTCGTACAGCGCGAGCGGCGGGCCGGCCTGCTCGATGATGCCGTGGTTCATCACCACGATCAGGTCCGCCATCGTCATCGCCTCGATCTGGTCGTGCGTGACGTAGACGGTGGTGACCTTCAGCCGCTGGTGCAGCTCCTTGATCTCGGAGCGCATCTGCACGCGCAGCTTGGCGTCGAGGTTCGACAGCGGCTCATCGAACAGGAACACCTGCGGGTTGCGCACGATTGCCCGCCCCATGGCCACGCGCTGGCGCTGCCCGCCGGAAAGCTGGCGCGGGAAGCGCTGCAACAGCAACTCCAGCCCCAGGATTTTGGCGGCGCGCCCCACCTCCTGCTCCATGACGTCGCGCGGGGTGCCAGCGAGCATCATGGAGAAGGCCATGTTGTCGAACACGGTCATGTGCGGATACAGCGCGTAGTTCTGGAACACCATCGCGATGTCCCGGTCCTTGGGGGCCACCCGGTTCACCACCCGCCCGCCGATCGAAATCTCCCCCGCGGAGATGTTCTCAAGCCCGGCGAGCATCCGCAGCAGGGTAGATTTCCCGCAGCCGGACGGGCCCACCAGCACCACGAACTCGCCATCGGCGATATCGACGCTGACGCCGTGCAGCACTTCGAAATTTCCGAATTTTTTCCGGACGTCCCGGATGCCGACTGTCGCCATGCGTCTCCCCTGGCGCCACGCGGGTCCCGTCTGGTGCGGAACCTCCCGGGGGTGCGGCGCCCTTGCTGTTGGCCAAAGCTAGGCATGTGCTGCGCGCGCTGGCAACATGCCTCCTCGCCGCTTAGCGGCGCGAAGCCCATTTGGGAGAAGACGATCCATGGCGCTACCCGAAGCCCTGCGCGGGCGCCTTGCGCTGCCGGCGGTCGCAGCACCGCAATTCCTTGTCTCCGGCCCCGACCTGGTGGTGGAGACCTGCAAGGCCGGCCTGCTCGGCACCTTCCCCGCGCTGAACCAGCGCAGCAATGCCGGCTTCTCCGACTGGCTGGATGAAATCCGCGAG
>JBKJNV010000395.1:0-3383 GCA_046593435.1 Roseomonas sp. | reverse complement strand
CCGGCAATACGTCCTCGCCGCCGAGGATGGTGAGGATGAGGCGGCCGCCAACGGGGCCGACCACCATGGCGGCGTCATCGTGGCCGAGAGCACGGCGCAGATCGAGCGCCTGAGCGTGGGCGAGGCCGTGATGCGCATGGATCTGGCCCACGCGCCGGTCCTGATGTTCCGCAACAAGGGCAGCGGCGCGCTCAACGTCGTCTATCGGCGCGCCGATGGCCATGTCGGATGGATCGATACCGCCGGCGCCTGACCCATGCCGAACTCCCGGCGATCACGCGGATCGCCGAGAGTGTTTTTTCATCCCCGCCCTGGGGCGGTGCCCAGACTTCAGACCGGGCGTGTGGTCGCAAGAACGCGACGGTTGTGGATGCGCGAGCGCGTCCCGCGCCGTGCACCCAGGATCGCTGCCAGAGCGCCGATCAGGAGGGCGGCGAAGGCGGCGAAAGCGCCCATCGTCGTCGCACGGGCGGCGGCGTCTGCCGTCTCGCGGGCCACGCGTTCGGCTTCGGCCAACGCCCGGCGGGCTTCGGCCTCGACCGCGTCGATGCGCCGGTTCGCTTCCTCCGGCGCGATGCCGGCTTCGGCTGCAACAAGCGCATTCAAACGCGTGCGATCCTCAGTGGAAAAAGAACCGCTGGCCACGCGGCGCGCGAGGATGGTGCTGGTCTCTGCCGCGCGCTGTTCGGTCGTCATCGTCTGGGGCGGGCCACCGGCGCCACGCAGGGTTGATTGCGCCCGTTCGATGAGGGCGTTGGGCGACACCTCCGGCACGGCGCTACTGACCGCGCTGGTGACCGCGGAGGTCGCGCCGCCAAGCGCCTGGGCGGCGGTAGAGGCAGCGGTGGAAGCGGCACCCGCCACGGCATTGCCCAGCAACACGGCCGAGACGAGGAACGCAACCGCCCAGACCGCCAGGCCATGCAGGGCTCCATCAGTGTCGGAGCTGGTGCCGGAGAGGCGCGCGGCAGTGTAGCCGCCGACCGCGAGTGCGAGGGTGTTGGCAACGATCATCCAGATCACGGCACCCATGCCGATGCTGGACGCGGTGGGCGTATCGCGTGCCACGGCATCGACGGTCATGGCACCGATGCCGGCGCCGAGAATGTTGAGCGACGCCGCTATGGCGGCAGCGACGACGCCGCCGGCCAGGACGGCGCCCCAGGAAATGCCGGGACTGGCGACGGCGTTATCGTCGTCGGCCACGACGACGTCGCCGGTTGGGTTGGATCGGTAAGACATGGGTATGAACCCCCTTATTGTGTGCTACCCGCCCAACGCACAGCCAATCCCTGGGGTTCGTTCGGACGCGCACACGTGATGCGAGCGCGCGGGGGCTTCAATCGGCCGCCCGCGGGACCAGCAATAGCCACGGCGTCGGACCGCTGCGCCATTCCCAGACCGCCAGCAGGCGGTCGAGGTGCCCCATGCCGGCAAGCCAGTCCGGAAGTGCCACCGGCCCGATCGCGTGGTCGATGCGGGTGACCGCATGGCTCGCCCCGAACCGCGCGGCGATGCGCCCCGACAGGCCGGGCCGCAGGACGTCATGGCATTCGACAAGGATGGTGAGACCCCCCAGCGCCGGGAAACGCTCGGGGTCGAGCAGCGCGTCCTCGGCCCCCTCGATATCGAGCAGAAGAAGCGTGTCGCCTGGCGGATGGTCGGCAAAGCCCGCGCCTTCGAAGAGGCCGCCAATGCGCAAACGTGCGGACACGCCGTTGATCTCCGCCAGGGCGCGGCAGGCCGCCTGCGCGCCCGGGTCGGCATCGAAGGCATGGATGACGGCGCCGGGAAGCCGCCGCGCCAGGCCCACCGCATAGTAGCCTTCAGCACAGCCGATGTTCAGCACATGGCCAAAGCCGCGGGCAATCAGCGCCTCGATCGTTGGTGCCAGTTCCTGCTCGTAGCAGCCGAGCAGGCGCGGCACCTCGCAGCCTTCGGTGCTGCGGACCGGGTAGCGCATGCCGGCGAAGGGGCCGCCCTGTACCGTGTCGCCATCACGTTGGCGCAGCGTGTTGGCGATGAGCCCGTGGCGCCACTTCGCCAGCAGGCGCAGCATCTCGTTCAGCTCCGCCTGGTCAGGCGCGGGGTTGGCGGCAAGGCGCTGTCGCAGGATGTCGGCAACGCCCATGCGGGCTCAGCGCTTCATCTGCTCAAGGCCGTGCTGTTCCCGCACGGCGTGGAATTTCAGCATCGGCCATTCCTCCTCGGCGCGCTTGCGCCGCCAGTCCGAGCCGAACAGGGCCACAACCTCCCCGTCGTGATCCTCGGCCGTGTCGCGGCGATTCTGATCGAGGAAGCGGTCGATCGCGGCGCGGTCATCGCCGGTGATCCAGCGCATGATCTGCCACTGGCTGGCATCGAAGCCGGCGGGGACTCCGTATTCAACACGCAAGCGCGATTGCAGCACATCGAGCTGCAACTGCCCGACCACGCCGACGATGGGCGGCGAGCCATCGAAGGGGCGGAACAGCTGCACCACGCCCTCCTCGGCGAGCTGGGAGAGGGCGGTTTTCAGCTTCTTGGCCAGCATCGGGTCTTCGAGGCGCACCGAGCGCAGGATCTCGGGCGCGAAGCTCGGGACGCCGCGGAAGTTGAGCTGCTCGCCCTCGGTCAGCGTGTCGCCGATGCGCAGCGTGCCGTGGTTGGCGACACCCACGACATCGCCGGGCCAGGCCTCCTCGGCCACCTGCCGGTCCTTCGCGAAGAAGAACAGCGGCGCGTTGACCGGCACCTGCTTGCCGGTGCGCACCTGCTTCAGGCGCATCCCCTTGGTGAGCTTGCCCGAACACAGCCGCACGAAGGCGACCCGGTCGCGGTGGTTCGGGTCCATATTCGCCTGGACCTTGAAGACGAAGCCGGTGAGCGCGGCCTCACCCGGTTCCACCAGGCGGGTGTCGGAGGCACGGGCGCGCGGCGGCGGCGCGTAGCGGGCGAGGCCATCGAGCAGGTGCCCCACGCCGAAATCGCGCAGAGCGCTGCCGAAGAAGACCGGCGTCATCGTCCCCTCCCGGAACCGTTCCAGGTCGAATTCCGGAAAGCCGGCCAGGGCCAGTTCGGCCTCGTCATGCAGCAGCTTCGCGCGCTCCGCACCCACCATCTGGGCGAGGCGCGGATCGTCCGGGCCGGTGAGTGTGACCGCGTCTGCGTCGGTCGCGTCCACGGGGCGGAAACGGCGCTCGTACAGGTCGTAGGTGCCGGCGAACTCGCTGGCACGGCCGACCGGCCAGGCGATGGGTGCCACGTCGAGCGCGAGCGTCTTTTCGATCTCATCCATCAGGTCGAAAGGCTCGCGCGCCTCGCGGTCCATCTTGTTGATGAAGGTGACGATGGGGATGTCGCGCAGGCGGCACACCTCGAACAGCTTGCGCGTCTGCGCCTCG
>JBKJNV010000388.1:0-2913 GCA_046593435.1 Roseomonas sp. | reverse complement strand
TGTTCTCGAACATGCGCGTGTAGCCATGGCGCGGCATGCACTGGTGGCGGTCGAGGAAATAGCGGTCATCATCCGAGGTGCGGGTGGGCACGCGCGCGGTGACGGAGCGATCCAGCTGCGAGGGATCCACGCCCCATTGCTTGACGGTGTAGCCGCAGAACAGCTTCTCATAAAGTTCGCGTCCGACGGAGGCGATGACGAAGTCGCGCGCGCTGGCGATCTCGTCTACCGGTTCCGCGAGGGAGGCAAGGAAAGCGGCGGTCGCCGTCTCGTCGCCCAGCTGCTGGTCGAAGATGCGGTTGAGTGTGGTGCGATTGATGGGCATCGGCACCAGGCCGTGGCTGGTTTGCGACAGCACGCGATGCTCATAGGCATGCCACTGCGTGAAGCGCGACAGATAGCGCAGGACCTCGTCGCTGTTCGTATGGAAGATGTGCGGGCCGTAGCGATGCACGAGCAGCCCGGCGGCGTCATGCTCGTCATAGGCGTTGCCCGCGATGTGCGGGCGCTTGTCGATGACGAGCACACGCTGGCCGGCGCTCGCCAGACGCTCCGCCATGACCGATCCCGCGAAGCCGGCACCGACGATGAGCGTGTCCGCGAGCTTTGTGGCGCGTGCGTGAATCTCCGGCATGGCGGGACGGCGGCTTTCGGCCCGCGTGAGCAGTTCGGCCATGCGCGCGAAGATGCCATCCCATGAAATGGTCGCGAGAAGATCATCGACAGGGTCGAAATCGGCGAGGTCGGGCTGACGGATCGCAGCCTCGACGGCGTTCACGAACTCTGGCGCATCCGTCGCGATGCGCAGGGGCGTCATGTCCTTGAACCGTCGCACGACATCGGCGATGGCCGTCGAGACGACGCGCTTGCCGCCGGCCAGGTACTCCGGCGCCTTGGTGGGGCTGATGAAGCGCGTCGCCTCATTCAACGCGAACGGCATCATGGCGACATCCCAATGGGCGAGGTAGGCAGGCAGCGCCGCATAGTCGCGCGCGCCGAGCCAGTGGATGTTGCGCGCTTGCGGAAGCTCCGCCGGCGTCAGCTTCGCGACCGGCCCGATCATCATGAGGTTCCAGTCCGGTCGCGCTGCCGCGATGCCCGCGATGAGCGCCATATCCAGGCGCTCATCGATCACACCGAAATAGCCGATCTTCGGGCCCGGGATGCTGATCTGGTCCGCAGGCTCGGTCAGCCCGCCGCGCGCGCTCATGAAATGCGCGAGATCCACGCCGCTGGGAAAGCAGTGGATGTTCGCGTGCGCGTTCTTGCGCGCCTCATAAAGGCTCTGTCCCCCGGTGAAGACCACGTCGGCCGCGCGCATCAGGTCCCGCTCGAGCAGCTTCAATTCGGGCGAGGCGAAGCGGAAGGCGGATAGTTCGTCCATGCAGTCGAACACGACCGCGTTCCACGTGATATGGGCAGTGAAGCTGCGGGCTGCCGGGGTGTAGTACCACGCCGTGGCCGGGCCAATCTCCAGCAGCAGCTTGTCAAGCAGCTTACGCAAAGCCTTCGTGTCGTCAGGCTGGGGCAGCACGGGTGTCACGAGGTTGACACCCGTCGCGCCGCAAATGCTTCGCTGGAGCGCGGCGGCGGGTCCTGCTACCGGTTCCTCGAAATAGTAGGTCGGGCGCTCGCGGGCGAAGCGGGACATCAGATGCTGGGGACGCTGGAACACGGATTTCCACCGCAGGTGGGAGAAGCAGATCAGCGGGGCTGCGTCAGCGCGCGAGCGCCTCTCGCTCGGGTTGATGAATGTCATTCCGGGGTCCCTTGCCGATCTGTATTCCAAAACGAAATGGTAATTATTCCAGGCGCTTACGGACTTATCTGTCCATCCAGGCTTCAGCCAACCAACGCCTTTTCAGCGCCGCAGTTGCGCAAAACCACAGCCAAGTTGGTGCGAGGCGTGATTCTTCGGATTTCAATGAAGCTGCTTTGCAAATCCTCGCGGGTGATGGCTAAATCCTCCCGATGCGCACCTTGACCCTGATCCGTTCCACACCGTCTTGCGCATGGCCCCGCGCAGCTGGGCGCGGCGCGTGAGACGCACCACCTTTCGCGGCCTCGCGCTGCCCTACCTGCTGCTCGCACCGCAGCTTGTCGTAACGGGCCTGTTCTTTTTCTGGCCGGCGGGTCAGGCAATTTACCAGTCGCTGTTGCGCGAGGATGCGTTCGGGCTCTCCAGCCAGTTCGTTGGTCTGGAAAATTTTGCCGACGTCCTCGGTGATGCCGATTGGCGTGCGGCAGCGTTGCGGACGGCCGTGTTTTCCATCGCGGTGGCGGGACTTGCCCTTGGCTCGGCGCTGTTCCTCGCGGTGCAGGCGGACAAGCACATCCGTGGCGCCGGCGCCTACCGCACCCTGCTGATCTGGCCCTATGCCGTCGCGCCTGCGATCGCGGCCGTGCTGTGGCTGTTCATGGTGCATCCCAATATCGGGCTGTTCGGGCGCGGGCTGAACGCGCTCGGCATCCCCTGGGACTACAAGCTGAACGGCGACCAGGCGCTGGCGGTGGTCATCCTCGCGAGTGCATGGAAGCAGGTGAGCTATAACTTCATCTTCTTCCTCGCGGGGCTGCAGGGCATCCCCAAGCCCGTGCTCGAAGCGGCGGCCATTGATGGTGCCAGCCCCATGCGGCGCTTCTGGACCGTGGTGTTCCCGCTGCTGAGCCCCACCGCCTTCTTCCTGCTGGTGGTGAACCTCGTCTATGCCTGCTTCGACACCTTCGGCGTCATTCATGCGCTGACCCAGGGCGGGCCGGGCAAAAGCACCGAGACGCTGATCTACCGCGCCTACACTGATGGTGTGCTGAACCTCAACCTCGGCTCATCCGCGGCGCAGAGCGTGATCCTGATGGTCCTGGTCATCACGCTCACTGTCGTGCAGTTCCGCTTCGTCGAGCGGAAGGTGCATT
>JBKJNV010000258.1:0-6495 GCA_046593435.1 Roseomonas sp. | reverse complement strand
TTGCGGCGCGCGGACCGCGGCGCAGTCTGAGGCAGCCGAAGGCTAGCGGGGAAACATCTCCGCTTCGATGATGGTGCACAGGGTGTGGCCCAGCACCTCATGGCCTTCCTGGATATGCGGCGTACTGGTGCTGGGGATGCGCAGGCAGAGGTCGGTCAGCGCCGGCATGGCGCCCCCGCTTGCACCGGTGAAGCCGATGGTCGTCAGGCCCTGCGCACGCGCCGCTTCCAGCGCCGCGACCACGTTGGGCGAATTGCCCGAGGTCGAAAGTGCCAGCAGCACGTCGCCCGGCCGTCCCAGGGCTTCCACCTGACGCGCGAAGACGCGCTCATAGCCGGAATCATTGCCGATGGCGGTGATGATGGAACTGTCGGTCGTCAGCGCGATGGCCGCGAGCCCCGGCCGGTCATAGTGGAAGCGCGCGACCAGTTCGCCCGCCCAGTGCTGCGCATCGGCAGCACTGCCGCCATTGCCGCAGAGCAGCAGCTTGCCCCCCGCCCGCAGTGCGGTGGTGCACAGGGAAGCGGCCTGTGCCGTTGCCTCGCACAGTGCAGTATCCGCGGCCATTGCGCTCAGCACCTTGGCGGAGCGTTCGATCGCCGCGCGAATATCGGGCATCGTCGCCATCATCGGCCTCCTTGCGTCATGGCTTGTCCAACATGGCCAGGTGCTCCTCGATCAGTCCCAGCTGCTCGGGTGGGACCACCTGGCGCCAATGCTCCACGCCCGGAAGGTGGCCGGGGTTGCGGCGCACCAACTCGGTCTTGAGATAGGGGAAGCCGTGGCGCTCCACCAGGACGCGCCACAGATGGTGGGTGGGGTTGAGCGGGTAGCGCAGCACGGCCGCCGCATCTGCGAAGCGCGGGCCGAAGCCCGCGCGTTCCGCGTGGTCCAGCCCCTCGCAGAGGCGGCGATAGCCGAACAGCACGGCGCAGCGTTGGCCATCCTCCAGCATCGCCCGCGTCAGGCCGATCTCGCCGCCCTGGACGGTGCGCCACTTGCTGCGACTGTCGCGCTGTCGCGCCAGATGCGCGCGCAGCCCGGCGACCGCGCCCGCGCCGCGCGCGAGCAGCGCATAGGATTGCAGGTGCGGCCCGCCGCCCCAGCTCTCCGTCATGCCGAACAGCCCTGCGCCGCCGGCCCGCCAAGCCTCGACAAGCGGGTCGAGCGGGAGGAAGGGGCCGAGCACGCTGTCATTGGCCAGCAGCAGCTCCTCGGGCGGTTCCTGGCCTTCGAGGGCCAGGGCCGCCGCGTCGCGCCAGGCACCAAAATCGCGCCCCACATTCCGCCGGCGGATGCGCAGCACGGTCTCGCCTGCGACTGCGGCCCAGTCATCGGGCGGCGGGGTGGCGTTGGTGACGAAGACCATGTCGAACCCGGCCGCGCGCCACAGCGCGAGTTGGCGCAGCACCATGGCCGAGACGCGACCGCTGCCCGACCAGTGCAAATACAGCCCCAGCGATCGGCCCTGGCGTGGGGCATCGCCGGGCTCGGCGGCCAGGATTTCGGCGCGTAGCGGGGCCAGCCGGTCGAGCAGCTCGGCGCCCACCAGCTCCATGCCCACCTCGACCACGCGGCGGGCGAAGCGCAGGCGGGACTTGCCGGCGAGGCCATGCGCGGCACGCCCCAGGCCGGACCCCACCGCATCCACATCGCTGAGCGCATAGACCATGCGAGGGGCGATAGCAGGCGCGTCCGCGCCGGTCGAGGCGGGCGCAAAGTGCGAGGTGTTGCAAAACGAAGCCTGCCGCCAGGGCGCGACCATGCTACCAGCCGGACATGAGTGTTCCCGTGCCGGCGCGCCTAGCGGTCATCATCCCCTGCTTCAATGAGGCGCCGAATGTGGCGCCGATGGTGGCGCGTCTTGCCGCCGCCCTCGATGGCATCGCGTGGGAGGCGATCTTCGTCGATGACGACAGTGCGGATGGCACCGCGGCCGCCGCGCGGGCCATCGCTGGCCTGGATCCTCGCGTGCGCTGTATCCGCCGCATCGGCCGGCGGGGCCTCGCCTCGGCCTGCATCGAAGGCTGGCTGGCGACCTCGGCACCCTACCTCGCGGTAATCGATGGCGACCTCCAGCATGATGAGCGGCTGCTGCCGGGCATGCTGGCGGCGCTGGAGAGTGGTGCGGAGATGGTCGTGGGTTCGCGCCATGTCGCGGGGGGCGCAGCCGGGGGCGGCTTTTCCCCCTTCCGCGCGCGTTTGTCGCAGGCCGGTACCGCGCTGGCCGCTGCGGTGTTGCCGGTTCCCGTGAGCGACCCGATGAGCGGCTTCTTCGCCCTGCGGCGTGACCTGTTCGAGGAAGCCGCGCCGCGGCTGACCGGCACCGGCTTCAAGATCCTGCTGGATCTGCTGCTGACCCTGCGCCGGCCGCTCCGCCTCGTGGAATTGCCCTACGAGTTCCGCGCGCGGGAGGCAGGCGAGTCCAAGCTCGACGCCACCGTGATGGTGGAATTCCTGGGCCTGCTCGCGGACAAGGCGCTGGGGGGCTGGGTGCCGCTGCGCTTCCTGTCCTTCGCGCTGGTGGGCGGGGCGGGCGTGCTGGTGCACCTGGCCGCCCTGGGCCTGATGCATGGGCTATTCGCGCTGCCGTTCAGCGCGGCGCAGTGGGGCGCGACCTTTGTCGCGATGACCGCGAATTTCTGGCTGAACAACCGCGTCACCTATCGGGATCGGCGCTTGCGCGGGGCTCGTCTGTGGCAGGGGCTCGCGCTGTTCTATGCGGTGTGCGGCATCGGGGCTGCGGCCAATGTCGGCGTGGCCGCGCTGCTGGTGCGCGACGGCGTGTTGGCCTGGGGCCTGGCGGGTGCGGCGGGGGCGGCGCTGACGGTGGTGTGGAATTTCGCAATGTCCTCGACCCTGGTCTGGCGCGCGCGGTGAGCGCTTTCCTCATGCGGCGCGCCCGATGAGCGCGCTGGCCATGTGGCGCGCCCGATGAACGCGCTGACCATCTGGTGCGCCCGATGAGCGCATTGACCATGCGGCGCGCCCGATGAACGCGTTGACCATCTGGCGCGCCCGATGAGCGTGCTGACCATCTGGTGCGCCCGATGAGCGCGTTGACCATCTGGCGCGCTCGATGAGCGCGCTGACCATGTGGCGCGCTCGATGAGCGCGACGCGCTGGCTTGCCGTGCTCGGCCTCGTCACGCTCGCGCGGCTGGCGCTGGCGGCCCTGGTCCCGATCGCGCCTGATGAAGCCTATTACCGCGTCTGGGCCTTCAGCCTGCAGGGCGGCTACCTCGATCATCCACCAATGGTCGCCCTGTTCATCCGCGCGGGGATGGCGCTGTTCGGCGACACCGCGCTGGGCATCCGAGCGTTCGGGCCGTTGGGTACGGCACTCGCCTCCCTGATGATCTGGCGCGCCACGGAGCTGCTCTTCCCCGGCCGCGGCGTGCCGGCCGTGCTGATGCTCAACGCCACGCTGCTGGTCGGCATCGGCGCTGTGGTGATGACGCCGGACACGCCGCTGCTGCTGTTCTGGTGCGCGGCGCTCTGGGCGCTGGCTGAGCTGCGCGCCTCCGGTGATGGGTGGTGGTGGTTCGCGGTCGGCCTGGCCGCTGGCGGCGCGCTGGCGTCGAAGTACACCGGCGCGCTGCTGGGCGCGGGCATCCTGGTCTGGCTGCTGGCCGAGCGCGCCGCCTGGCGCTGGTGGCGGGACTGGCGGCTCTACGCCGCGGGCGCGGTTGCCCTCGCCTGCTTCGCGCCGGTGATCCTGTGGAACGCCGCTTATGGCTGGGCGAGCTTCGTCAAGCAGGGCGGCCGCGCGGGGGCGGATGCCGGCGGCGTCGAGCTGCGCTTCATTGGCGAGTTGATCGGCGGGCAGGTCGCGCTCGCCACACCCGTGTTGTTCGTCCTGTTCGTGGTGGGCGTGGCGCTGGCGCTGCGCCGGGGGGGCGTGTTTCTCGCGGCCTTCGTGCTGCCGGGTGCGGCGATCTTCCTGTGGCAGGCGACGGGCAGCCGGGTGCAAGGCAATTGGCCGGCCATCCTCTACCCCGCCGCCGCCATGCTCGCGGCCGGGCATCTGGGGCAGGGGTGGCGGCGCTGGCGGCAGGGGGGCGTAGCACTCGGCCTTGCCATGGGTATCGCGGTGCAGGTGCAGGCGCTGACGGGTGTGGTGCCGCTGGCGCGAGGCCAGGACCCGACGCTCGCGCGACTGGCCGGCTGGCCGGAATTCGGTGCCACCGTGCAGCGCGCCGCGCGGGCGGCGGGTGTGGATTTCGTGGCCGCCGAGGAATACGGGCTCGCCTCCGCGCTCGCGCTGCATGTGGGGATGCCGGTGATTGCCGCCGAGGCGCGCTGGGGCAGCTTCTCACTGCCTGCCCCGCTGCCCGGCGCGCAGGGGCTGCTGGTGCGCAGCCTCCGTCGCGGTGAGAGCCCGCCGAATTGGCCCGGCGCTGTGGCGCTGGACGGCGAACTCATCCGCGCCCGGC
Organism: Roseomonas sp.; assembly: GCA_046593435.1. Classification (GTDB taxonomy): domain Bacteria; phylum Pseudomonadota; class Alphaproteobacteria; order Acetobacterales; family Acetobacteraceae; genus Plastoroseomonas. Next base: position 2,060 of record JBKJNV010000258.1, on the reverse strand, counting down.
GCGGGGTGGAGGCGGAGCGCTACCGCCTGTACCGCGTCGTCTCGGGTGCGGGGTCCGTCCCGCAGGTCGTGCTGCCGCCACCTTGACGTGACACGGTGGCCGCCGACTTGCATGTAACCTATGGCCTGGGACAGCGAAGAGCCCTGACAGGCCCTCGACAGGAGATGACGATGCTGATCAAGCGCAAGCGTGGTTGGGAACTGCCCGAGAGCGCCGCGACGGATGAGGCGCTGGTCCTGGGCCGGCGGCAGGGCCTGGCGCTGGGTGCCGGCGTGGCGGCCGCCCTGGTCAGTCCCCTGGTCAGCCAGCATGCCCAGGCGCAGGCGGCGCTGCCGGAACTGCCCGCCATGCGCAACCCGCGCTTTCCCGGCGGCCGCGCGCTGACGGCCGAGCGCGAGGCCACCACCTTCAACAATTTTTACGAATTCGGCACCGACAAGGCGATCTCCCGCCTCGCCCAGCGCATGCCGCTCAGCCCCTGGACCATGAAGGTGGATGGCATGGTGGCGCGGCCGGCCGAGTTCGACATGGACGATCTCCGCCGGCGCATGCCGCTGGAAGAACGCGTCTATCGCCTGCGCTGCGTCGAGGCCTGGGGGATGACCGTGCCCTGGACCGGTTTTCCGCTCTCCGCGCTGCTCGCGATGGTCGAGCCGCTGCCCACTGCCAAATACGTGGTGTTCGAGACGGCGCGCCTGCCGGCTGTCATGCCGGGGCTGCGGCAATCCTGGTATCCCTGGCCCTACACCGAGGGCTGCACGATCGAGGAAGCGCAGAACGAGCTGAGCTTCATGGCCATGGGCCTGTATGGCAAGCACGTGCCGCAGCAGAATGGCGGCCCCATCCGGGTGCTGTTCCCGTGGAAATACGGGTTCAAGTCCGGCAAGTCCTTCAGTCGCATCACGCTCACGGATCGGCGCCCGGTTGGCTTTTGGGAACGCATCCAGGGGGCGGAATACGGCTTCTGGGCGAATGTGAACCCCGAGGTGGCGCATCCGCGCTGGAGCCAGGCAACAGAAAGGTTGCTGGGCAGCAACGAGCGGGTGCCGACGCAATTATTCAATGGATACGGAGAGTTCGTGGCGGGTCTTTACACCGGACTTGCACAAGAACGCCTCTGGGCGTGAGCCACGGAACAATCCAAATCTGGTCGAGCGGCGGTATGGGCGGCAGTTTGCGAAACTTCTTAACAATTCGTTAATAGTGTGGAATTGTCAGGTTCCTCCTGACCGCTGGGGATGCCTCTGGTGTCCTGCTGGAGCGAGCTGGGAGAAACCCGCTACGCGAAAGCGTTCGCCATGCTCAATCTCGGCCGTGTCTTCCTGATCGTGGCGGCGGCTATGGTCGGCGTCTTCGGGCATTCGGCATCCTTCATCGATGCCCTCGCCCAATTCGCGCCCGGCATGGTGCATGGCATGCCGGCCTGGTTTGGCCGGATGGGCTTGACGGGCGCCTGGCAGCAAATCATCCAGCCGATCCTGGGGCTGCCCGTATGGTCGCCCTTTTTGGCCCTGGGCACCGTATTCGTCCTGGTCGGCCTTCTCCGCCGCCGCTGAGCGACGCGGCCCCCCGCCTGCGCGGGGCGCCGCTTCCGCCGTGTCAGACCGCGGCGATGGCCTCCCGCCGCACCTGCACCGCCAGGTCGTCGAGCGCGCGGCCGAAGCGCTCGACCATTTCATCCACCTCGGGCACTTCCATGATGAGCGGCGGCGAGAAGGCGATCGCGTCGCCGGGCAGAGCACGCAGGATCAAGCCATGCGCCTCACCCAGCTTGACCAGCCGCGCGCCCATCTTGCGGGCGGGGTCGAAGGGCGTGCGCGCGGCCTTGTCCGCGGAAAGCTCGACAGCCGCGATCATGCCGACCCCCCGCACCTCGCCCACCATCGGGTGGTCCGCGAATGCGGCGCGCAGGCTGGATTGCATATGCGCGCCGACGCGCTTCACGTGGCCGACGATGTCCATTTCGTCGTAGATCTTGAGCGTCTCGATCGCGACGGCGGCGGGGACCGGGTGGCCCGAATAGGTGAAGCCATGCCCCCAGGTGCCCACGGTCGCGGACC
>JBKJNV010000255.1:0-2557 GCA_046593435.1 Roseomonas sp. | reverse complement strand
GCCTGGCCCCGTCCTGTTCACGCTGGTGGACCGCAGCCTCAAACACACGCTCGAGGAGGCTTGCGCGCGCCTGCATTTGACCTGCCTGTCGCCGCTCGATGGGGTGATGGAGCTGCTCCAAGGCGCGATCGGCACCCCGGCGCGGGAAAAGCGCGCGGCCCAGCATGTGATGGATGCCGATTATTTTCGTCGCATCGACGCCATGCACTACGTGCTTTCTCATGATGACGGTCAGGGCACCGCCGGCATTGCGGAGGCCGATGTCTGCTTGGTGGGCGTATCGCGAAGCTCCAAGACGCCTACCTGCTTCTACCTGGCCAATCGCGGCATCAAGGCCGCGAACGTCCCCATCGTGCCCGGCGCCACCCTGCCACCCGAGCTTGAGGACCCACCCTGCCCGGTTGTTGGTCTGCATATCGAGGTGAATGCGCTAATTGACATCCGCCGCCACCGTTTGCGCCTGATCGGCGCTTCAGGCGTGCGCCAGGATGCCAGCGACTACATCGACCATGAATCCGTGAAGGCGGAGATCGTGGCCGCCCGCCGCCTCTGCACCACCCGCGGCTGGCCGGTCATCGACGTGACCCGCCGTAGCATCGAGGAGACGGCCGCAACCGTTCTGCAACTGATGGATGGCTGGCACGCCCGCCACCGCGGCGCCGAGGCCGAAGCGCGCGCAGCCCCGACCGACCCTGCCGCCGCCGTGCTCGGCTCCGGCGCGGCGGAATGACCGGCCAGCGCACACCATGATGCATCCCGCCGCTCCGCGCCTGGTGCTGGCCAGTGGTTCCGCCTCGCGCCGAGCGGTCCTCACCGGTGCCGGCGTCAGCTTCGAAGTCGCGGTCGCGCCGGTCGACGAGGCCGAGATCAAGGCATCCTGCCGCGCCGAGGCCATCCCCATCGCCGACACCGCGGTCATCCTGGCCGACGCCAAGGCTGCGCGCGTGGCTCGCACGCGGCCCGACGACCTAGTTCTCGCCGCCGACCAGATGCTCATTTGCGAAGGCACATGGTACGACAAGCCGGCGGATCTGGCCGCCGCCCGCGCCCAGCTCATCGCGCTGCGCGGGCGCTCGCATGAGCTGGTCAGCGGCATGGTTGCCTGGCGTGGTGGTCGTCGGGTCTGGCAGGACGTGACCATCTCGCGCATGGAGATGCGCAGCTTTTCCGACGCCTTCCTCGATGCGTACCTGGCCGCTGAGGGCGACGCGCTGCTCGCCTCCGTCGGCGGCTATCGGCTGGAGGGGCCGGGGGTGCAGCTGTTTGCCCGTGTCAGGGGTGACCATTCCGCCATTCTCGGCTTGCCGCTGATGCCCCTGTTGCGATTCCTGCGGCAGCACCACGTCCTGATCGACTGAGTGACCAACCCTCTGAGGCCCCGCCCGATGAACCGACGCCAAATCCTTGCGCTGCCGGCGGCCCTCGCCACGGGGCTTGCCGCTACGCCCTCCGGTTGGCCCGGACCCGACGGCATCACGCGCACCCATGCGATGTCGCTGCTGGGCGAACCCGCGCTGCCGCGCGACTTCCAGCACTGGCCCTGGGTGAACCCCAACGCGCCCAAGGGCGGTGAGATCGTGCTCAGCGCGCTCGGCAGCTACGACAGCCTGAACAGCTTCATCCTGCGCGGCACGCCGGCCGTGGGCCTGGGCAATCTGTACGACACCTTGCTGAAGGAAAGCAGCGACGAAGGCAGCGCCGAATACGCGCACCTGGCGGCCGAGATCGAGCTGCCGGCCGACCGCCTTTGGGTCGCCTTCACCCTGAACGCGCAGGCGCGCTGGCATGATGGCCGCCCGGTCACCGCCGAGGATGTGGTCTGGACCTTCAACACGTTGCGCACCTCCGGCCGGCCGACCTATCGCGGCTATTGGGCTGATGTGCGCGAATGCGTCGCCGATGGCCCACGCCGCGTGGTGTTCCGCTTCACCTCGGCCGAAAATCGTGAGCTGCCGCTCATCATTGGCCAGCTGCCTGTACTGCCGAAGCATTTCTGGGAGGGGCGCGACTTCTCCCGCCCCCTGCTGGACGCACCGCTCGGCTCCGGCCCCTATCGCGTGGAACGGTTCGAGACCGGGCGCGGCATCATCTACCAGCGCGTGGAAAATTATTGGGCACGCGACCTGCCCACGATGCGGGGCACCAACAACTGGGATCGTATCCGCTACGAATACTACCGTGACACCACCGTCGCCTTCGAAGCGTTCAAGGCCGGCCAGGTCGATTTCCGTCAGGAGAACAGCGCCCGAGACTGGGCCACCGGCTATGATTTTCCCGCCATTCGCCGCGGCCTGGTCAAGCGTGAGGAAATCCGCCACGAAATTCCGACCGGCATGCAGGCCTTCGCGATGAACCATCGCCGACCGCTGTTCCAGGACGCGCGGGTGCGGCGCGCGATGATCGAGGTCTTCGACTATGAGTGGATGAACACCAACCTGTTCTTCGGCAGCTACGCGCGCACCACCTCCTACTTCTCCAATTCCGACTTTGCCTCCTCTGGCGTGCCGTCGGGAGCCGAACTCGCGGTGCTGGAACCCTTCCGCGCGCAGCTTCCCAC
>JBKJNV010000094.1:0-2750 GCA_046593435.1 Roseomonas sp. | reverse complement strand
TTCGGCCCCTCCCATCACGTTCCCGCCCTGGGAAAAAGTGAAGCCCTCGGCGAACAGCTCGATGAGGCCGGTCTGCGGCTGCGGCTGCCCGGCGCTCTGGATCTCGAAAGCCATGGTCAGGAGGTCGATACCGCTGAGCGCGGCGCGCGCCAGGGTGAAGCCACCGGCCTTGGCGCCGATGCGTTCGCCCGCGAAGCCTTCCAGCCGGACGCGGGTGCGCCTTCGGCCGCCGAACTCCTCGACAGTGAGGTTGGCGACGGTAAACACGCCCTCCGCCCCATTGTCCACGCGGAGCCCCTCGACCATGACGCGATCGAGCGACACGTTTTCGGGACGAGGTTCCGCTTCGCCGGCAGTGCGTGGGACAGCCAGGCCGGTGATCCGCAACCGAGCGATTGTGACGTTCAGCCCGTTCCCGGTGACGGCGATGCCGCGCAGCTCCGCGTCGCGCACGCCGGTCTCGGTCTGGCCTTCGACAACGGCCTCCTCGATCGTCACGCCCGAATCCGGCCGCCGCATCGTGAGACCTTCGAGGCGAACGCGCTGGCTTGCTTCATCGACGACGCGGGCGCTGCGATAGGTGATTTGCGTATCGGGCGGAAACACGGCGCGCAGCCGGCGGATCGCCGGCGCTTCGTCCGGCGGCGGCACCGCGAGTGCGACCGGCGGTGGAGCGGGCGGCGCGGCGGGTGCCGCTGCGGGGGGCGCGACGGCCTGCGGGGGCGCCGCGCCCAGCGGCGGCGGCTTCACGGTGGGCAGGGCAGGTGCTGCCGCAGGCGGCGATGCCGCTGGGGGCTTTTGCGCCAGCGCCGGCTGCGCCAGAAGGACCACGCTGAGCGCCAATCCACCGATCACACGCATCATTGTCTCCAGCTTCTCGATTTGTGGTCGCGACCATGGCGCAAGCTCTCATGCACCGCCACCCTGGCAGCCGGGGCAAAGCAGTGCCATCTGCGGAAGATGACAAGGCTTCCCGCAAAACCCGGCCCGACGGCTGCCGTCAGCGCCTTCCTCGATCGTCTGGCCGCCATGCCGGCGGCGCGCCCCACGCCCGGACGTCCGGCGCGGCTGCTTTTCGCGGTGGACGCCACGGCATCTCGCCAGCCGAGCTGGGACCGCGCCTGCCAGTTGCAGGCGGAGATGTTCTCGGCTGCGCAGGGGTTGGGCGGCATCGCCATTTCACTGTGCTATTGGCGCGGCTTTCAGGAATGCGCGGCGACCCCCTTCCTGACCGACGCGGCCGAACTCGGGCGGCGCATGGCCGGCGTGCAGTGCCGCGGTGGCCAGACGCAGATCCTGCGCATGCTGGCCCACGTCGCGAAGGCGCATGAGACGGACCGTCTTGCCGCGGTGATCGTGGTGGGTGACGCCGCCGAGGAACCGGCCGACCCGATCTGTCACGCAGCCGGCGAGATGGGGCTGCGCAGCGTTCCGCTCTTCACCTTTCTCGAAGGCGAAGACCCTGCCGCGCGCGCCCTGTTCCCCGAGATTGCGCGCCTGTCGGGCGGCGCCTTCGCCCCCTTCGACCCCGCGAGTGCCGCGACGCTGCGCGACCTGCTTCGCGCCGTCGCCACCTATGCCGCGGGCGGGCGGCGGGCGTTGAGCGCGCTCGCGAACCCCGCGGCCCGGCGCCTGATCGCGCAACTGCCGGCACCAAGCCGATGAAGGGGCCCCGCTGATGCCGCCGCTTGCCGCCCTGGCCCTCGGCGCCCTCGCGCTGGTGCTGCTGCTGGTGCTGCTGCGCGCCTTCGCAACGGCGCAGGTCGAGCAGGTGAAGAAGGCCGCGGCTGTCGGCGGCGCCATCCTTGGTTGCGCCATCATCGTGGTGCTGCTGGCCACGGGGCGGGGCGGGCAGGTGTTCTGGGCCCTGGCCCTGTTTGGCCCGGCACTCTGGCGCTGGTGGCAAGGGTGGCGCCTCGCCCGGCGTTTCTCGCGTGGGTCTGAGGATTCCACCGATGCCTCACGCATCACCACCGCCACCCTGGACCTCGCCCTGGATCACGGCAGCGGGGCAATGACCGGGCAGGTGCGGCGCGGGCCTCATGCCGGCCGGGACCTCGCCGAGCTGACGCTCGATGCGCTGCGCGCATTGCTTGCGGATTGCGCGGCCAACGACCCCGAAAGCGTGCCGCTGCTGGAAGCCTGGCTTGACCGCGACCACCCCGACTGGCGCACGGCGGCGCCGCCGCCTTCGGACACCCCATTGAGCCGGGCGGACGCGCTGGCGATCCTGGGCCTCGAGGATGGGGCAAGCGAGGCCGCGATACGGGCTGCGCACCGGCGCCTGATGCGGGCGGCGCACCCTGACCAGGGTGGCAGCGATTGGCTCGCGGCACGGCTCAACGCCGCGCGCGACCTGCTGCTCGGCTAGGCGGCCATGCGGCCCGCCAGAATGAACCAGCTTGCGGAATCGCTCCGGCGCCCGCCCTCAACAAAGCGCATTGTTCCGCGTTACAGTTTTCCGGCCGCCACAAATCCGACGCCAATCCATGGTCGTGTGCTGGTCAAGACGCTCGCCAGGAACCGTTCATCATGAGTCTCAAGCCTCTCAAGAAAGCCGTCCTGCCGGTTGCCGGCCTGGGCACACGCTTCCTGCCCGCCACCAAGGCGATGGCCAAGGAAATGCTGCCTGTCGTGGACAAGCCGCTGATCCAGTATGCGGTGGAAGAAGCGCGCGCCGCCGGCATTGAGCAATTCTGCTTCATCACCGGCCGCGGCAAGACCGCGATCGTCGAGCATTTCGACGTCGC
>JBKJNV010000295.1:0-3128 GCA_046593435.1 Roseomonas sp. | reverse complement strand
GGTCTCGACCAGTGCGATACGTACATGGCCGACGACATGCTCGCCGGAACCCAGGCCGGGGGCGACGGCGCCCTTGGATTTTTCCAGCAACAGCTTCGAAAATCCCACGCTGCCGAGGTGGCGGAATTTTTCGGGGATCGGCGCCCAGAGGAACATCGAGCCTTCGATGGAGGGAACATCCCAGCCGGCGCCGCGAAGGCCCTTCACCAGCACGTCGCGGCGGTCGCGGTACAGCGCGCGCATCTCGGCCACGCAATCCTGCGGGCCGTTGAGTGCTGCGGCAGCCGCGACCTGGATCGGCGTGAAGGCGCCGTAGTCGAGGTAGGATTTCACCCGCGTGAGGGCCGCGACCAGGCGCGGATTGCCGACCGCAAAGCCCATACGCCAGCCCGGCATGTTGTAGGTCTTGGACATCGACGTGAACTCGACCGTCACGTCCTTCGCACCGGGCACTTCCAGCACCGAGGGCGGCGGCGTGTCTCCGAAATACAGCTCCGCATAGGCGAGGTCGGACAGGATAAACAGCTCATGCTTGCGGCAGAAGGCCACCAGATCGCGATAGAACTCGATGCTCGCGACCAGCGCGGTCGGGTTGGACGGGAAGTTCACGATCACGGCGGTGGGCTTGGGCACCGAATGGCGCATCGCGACATCGAGCGCACGCAGCATCGCATCATCCGGCGTGTAGGGGATGGAGCGCACCGATGCGCCGGCGATGATGAAGCCGAACTGGTGGATTGGGTAGGAGGGGTTCGGCACCAGGATGGTGTCGCCCGGCGAGGAGATCGCCTGCGCTAGATTGGCCAACCCTTCCTTCGACCCGAGCGTGGCGACCACCTCGGTCTCGGGGTCCAGCTTCACGCCGAAACGGCGCTCGTAATAGCCCGCGCATGCCTTGCGCAAACCGGGGATGCCCTTGGACATGGAGTAGCGATGCGTGCGCGGGTCCTGCACCGCCTCGATCAGCTTGGCGACGATGTGCGGCGGCGTCGGCGCGTCGGGGTTGCCCATGCCAAGGTCCACAATGTCCTCGGCCGCCGCGCGGGCGCGGGCCTTGGCGGCATTGACCTCCGCGAAGACGTAGGGCGGCAGGCGGCGGATGCGGTGGAAATCCTCGGTCATCGATCAGGTCCAAAACGGCAAGGGCGCGGACCATAGAACAAGCCGGCGCCGCGCGACATGCCTAAGCAGCAGCGCGCGTATTACGGCAGGCGCGGGGGTGCGAGAAGGTTGGAACCCGGCAGCGCCGGCGGGCCCGGGGCCAGGAGGTCCGCCGAGGGTGGCGCCGGGGCGCTGTCTCGAGGGCTCGGCGATTGCGGCAGTGCCGGCGCGTTCACCGCCGCCGGCCCGACCACGACGGTGGGGCCCAGGCGCGGGGGCCCGGGCGGGCCTGGCAAGCCGCCGCCGGCGCCAGCCAGCCCGCGGGATGTCGCCGCCACCGGGACCTCGATTCGAGAGACAGCGCGCTGCCGCGCCAGCTCCTCGCTCAGCGCAAGGCGCAACGCCGCATCCGGGCGGGAGGGGCGCGCGGGCACGCTGCCGAGCGCCGGGTAGGGCGTGCCCTCCTCCAGGCCGGGCGGCGGGTCGCGGCCCTCGGTCGCGGGGCCGATCGCGCGGTTGAACGTCACGCGCGGGTCGGCTCCGCCGCAGGCCGCCAGCGTCAAGATCGCGCAAAGGGCCGCCACCACCGCTTGATTGCGCGGGAGCGCACCCCTACCCTTCCGCCCAGACATCGCGTTCCGCATGCGCGTTCGCGCCCTCGCCGTGTAACCTGCGGCATGGGTAGCCCGAACCACAACGACGCGGAAGCGCCGACCAAGCACGTGTGCGGTACCCGCTTGAGGGAACAGCACCAAAACGGAGCGTCAGGGACGAGCATGGCCGATGACACTGAAGGCGGCACGCCGGATTTCCGGCTGCCGGATCCCGCCATCGTCTCCCGCACCATGGCCGATGTCGCCGAGCGCGGGCAGCGCATCGTCAATGATTTCCTCCGCCGCCAGGCAGAACAGCCTGGCGCCGCCTCCGATGCCCCGATCGACCCCGTCAAAATCGGGTCCGCCTTCATGGAGATGACGACGCGGCTGATGCGTGATCCGGCCCGGCTGGTGCAGGCGCAGCTGGGCTTCTGGCAGGACTACATGACGCTGTGGCAGAACACGACGCGCCGCATCATGGGCGATGTTACCCCCCCCGTGATCGCCGAGGATGCCAAGGACAAGCGCTTCAAGGATGATGCCTGGCGCGAAAGCGAAGTGTTCGACTTCATCCGCCAATCCTACCTGCTCTCGGCGCGCTTCTTCCGCACCGTGGCGGAGGACAAGGAAGGCCTCGACCCGCGCACCTCGCAGAAGGTCGATTTCTACACCCGCCAATTTGTCGATGCGATGAGTCCGACCAATTTCCTGCTGACCAACCCCGAGGTGCTGCGCCGCACCGTCGAGACCGGCGGTGAAAATTTGCTCAAGGGCCTGTCGAACCTGCTGGCCGACCTCGACCGCGGGCGCGGCAAGCTGCGCATCCGCATGACGGACGACACCAAATTCGCACTGGGCGAGAACATCGCCATCACGCCGGGCCAGGTCGTGTTCCAGAACGACCTGATGCAGCTGATCCAGTACACGCCCACGACCGAGACGGTGCTCAAGCGCCCGCTGCTGATCCTGCCGCCCTGGATCAACAAATTCTACATCCTCGATCTCCGCCCCAAGAACAGCTTCATCCGTTGGGCGGTGAGCCAGGGCCACACCGTGTTCGTGTGTTCATGGGTGAACCCCGATGAGCGGCATGCCGAGAAGGATTTCGCCAGCTACATGCGCGAAGGCCCCTATGCCGCGCTCGACGCCATCGAGAAGGCGACCGGCGAGGCAGAGGTCAATGCCATCGGCTATTGCCTCGGCGGCACGTTGCTCGCGGCCACGCTCGCGCACATGGCGGCGAAGAAGGACACGCGCATCAAATCCGCGACCTTCTTCACCACCATGCTCGACTTCGAGGAATCGGGTGAACTGGGCGTCTTCATCGACGAGGAGCAGTTGCAGGCGGTCGAGGAGAAGATGAACAAGACCGGCTACCTGGAGGGGCGCGAAATGGCGACCACCTTCAACATGCTCCGCGCCAACGACCTC
>JBKJNV010000256.1:0-3224 GCA_046593435.1 Roseomonas sp. | reverse complement strand
GTTCTGGTTAGCGCGGATGCATGTCTGATTTTGTCCTGGATGCGGAGGATGCCCCGGCGGGCGTGGTGCGCTCGGTCTTGGTGGCGCGCGGCCTGCGGCTGGGTTTTACGCGCTTGGCGATCCCTGGCGGCGTGACCTTGCTCACGGTGCGGCCGGGTGAGAATCCGATGCTGGGTTTGCAGTTGGACCCCGCCGTGACGGGTGAGGATGAGTTGGGCGTGCATGCGACGACGCCGTTGGGTCCGGGGTTGGCGGGGCGGTTGGCGGCGTTGTTGCCGGCGGGTGGGGCTGGGTTGGTGATTGCGGCGCTGGCGGCGTTCGTGGCGGAGGGTGGCGTGGTGGAGGCTCCGGCGCGGGGGGCGGAGTTGCGGGTGTTGCGGATTGCGCTGGCGGGGAGTGGCCGGTTGGTGGCGCCGGGGATGCGGGTGGGGTTGGAGGAGGCGTTGTACTTCACGCTGCGGCATGGGTTGTCGCGCTGATGCGGATTGCGTTCCTGGGTCATTCGTATCACGGCGTCACGGGGTCCTCGCGCTTCATGCAGGCGGTTTTGGCGGGGGTGGGGTCGGTCGAGGTGTTTGAGGATGCGAGCTGGCAGGGGGGCGCGCCGGTGGATGTGGCGGCCGTGCTGGCGGGTGGGTTCGACGCGATTCATGTGTGGCAGATGGAGCGGCCGCTGGAGGCGCTGGTCGCCGCGCGGCCGGGGGTGCCGGTCTATTGGTACCCGATGCAGGACAGCGCGCGGCATCTGGGGCCGGAGTTTTGGGCGCGGGTGGCGCCGGGGGCGCGCATTATCGCCTTCTGCCGCGCCGTGCATGAGGCGGCGGTGCGGCGGGGGTTGGACAGCGTGTGGTTCCAGTATTTCCCGGACCCGGCGGGGGTGGCGTCGGTGGTGGCGGAGGATGGGGTGTTCTGCTGGCCGCGGCGGGAGGAGTTCGGCTGGCCGATGCTCAAGCGGCTGCTGCCGGTGGGTTTTTCCGGGCGGATGCATCTGCATGACCATGCGGACCCCGGTGCGGCGCCGCCGGGGATGCCGGATGGGGGGGAGGTGGCGCGGCAGGGCATTACGCTGTCGCGCTGGTTTGAGGATCGGGCGGGGCTGGAGCGGGTGCTGGCGGGGTTCCGGGTTTATGTCGCGCCGCGGCTGCATGAGGGGATCGGGATGGCGTTTCTCGAAGCCATGGCGCGGGGGCAATGCGTGGTGGCGGCGGATCGGCCGACGATGAGCGAGTACATCACCCATGGGGTGAATGGGCTGTTGTTTGACCCCGATCGGCCGGTGCCGATGGATCTGAGCGAGGCGGTGCGGCTGGGGGAGCGGGCGCGGGGGTTGGTCGCACTCGGTCATGCGCGGTGGCGGCGGGATGCGGGGGGGCGGTTGCTGGATGCGGTGACGGCGCCGGTGGGGGTAGGGCTGCGGGCCTTGGCGGAGCCGTTTGCTGTGCAGGGTGCGCGGCGGGCATGAGTGCGCCTCGGGTGAGTATTGCGGTGGTTACGCTGAATGCGGGGGCGGTGCTGGAGGCGACGCTGGCCTCGATCGCGGCGCAGAGTTTTGCGCATGAGTTGGTGATCGTGGATGGCGGGTCCACGGATGGGACAATGGAGATCGCGCGCGACCCGCGGTGGCGCGCGGCGGTGGTGGTGAGCGAGCCGGATCGCGGGCCCTATGATGCGATGGAAAAGGCGGCGCGGCTGGCGAGCGGCGACTACATCCTGTTCATGAATGCGGGCGATATCTTCGCCGATCCGCTGGCGATCGAGCAGGCGATGGCGCCGGCACCGCCTGAGGCCGACATTATCTATGGCCATCATTACTGGGTGACGCTGGATGGTGCCGTCGCGCTACACCAGGCGGCGGATTTCGAGGAGACGTGGCAGCGGCTGCAGCGCGGGGATCTGCATCCGGGTTGGCAAGGCGGCGTGCCCTGCCACCAGGCGACCTTCACGCGGCGGGCGCTGCTGGTGGAACTGGGCTTTGACGCGGCCTACCGGATCGCGGCCGATCATGACCTGCTCTATCGCGCGCGGCGGAGGGGCGCGCGGTTCCACCACGCCGGCATCGCCATCGCGGCCTATGCGCAGGGGGGGATGTCGACGCGGCAGGAGCAGCGCTGCTTCCATGAATGGTGGCGGATCGCACAGGCGCATGGCCATGCCGCTGCGGCGGGCGCCTATTTTTCGGCCCGTTTCGGGGCGGCTGTGACGATGGACCCGGGCGTGCTCGCCCCGCGCGTGGCGGCACTGCGCGAGAGTGGGCTGTTCTTCGAGGATTGGTACCGCGTGCGCTACCTGGCCGGCCGGCCGCACATTGCCCCCATCGAGCATTACATCGCCGAAGGTGCCGGGCGTGGCGCGACGCCGCTGCCCTTCTTCGATCCGGCCTTCTATGCGGCCCGCCAGCCTGGGGCGGCGGAAACCCCTGTCACCCTGTTCGAACACGCAATCCGCCACGGCGCGCCGCTGGGCGAGGATTGCCTGGACTGGGGCGAGGCAAGCCACCCGCTGGCGCCCTTGCGCGGATTGTTCGATCCCGCGCGCGAGACGTTGGCAACCCTGGTCGAGCGGATCTGCGCGCTTGATGCCAACACGCTGATGGGGCTGTTCCCCGAAGTGCGGAGCCTGGACCCGCCCCCTGCCATTGCGGCAACGCCGCCCGCCACCGAGCGCGACGGAGATTGGCAATTCCTCAGCGGCGTGAGCGAGGTGGAGGAGGGGCCCTATCCCGAACTCGGGCTGGACCAGCCCTTCCGCTGGTGCGTCGGCGAAAACAGCGCCTTCCGCGTTTATAGCGCATCGGCCGAGGCGCGGGGGCTGCGGCTGCGGCTGCGCAGCACCCAGCCGAACCAGGCGATCACCCTGCTGGACCGCGACCAGCGCGTGCTCGCGCAGGCTGTGCTGCCGGCCGGTGGCATGGCGATGCCGCAGGTGCTGGATTTCGCCGTGGAGGCGGCCGCCGGGGCCCAGACCCTGGTCCTGCGCACCGCCCGGCAATCCGCGCCCGACGCGCTCGGCCGACGTGTCTCGGTGATCCTGGAGGGGCTGGAGTGGTGCGCGCCGCCCGAGGCCCCCGCAACACAGACCGCCGCCACGCCGCGCGCTGCCGCGCCGCCGCGCATCCTGTGGGCCCTGGCCGAAGGTTTTGGGCCGGAGACGCTGGATGGCCGCTGGGCGCTGGGGCATGAGGTCGCGCTGGTGATCGAGGCCGATGCTGCGCTCGCCGCCACGCT
>JBKJNV010000246.1:0-3016 GCA_046593435.1 Roseomonas sp. | reverse complement strand
GCGCTCGGGCGGGCGGGTGCTGAAGAACGTCACCGGGCTTGATCTGTGCAAGCTGCTGACCGGGAGCCATGGCACGCTGGGCGTCATCACGGAGGTGACGCTGAAGGTGCTGCCGCGTCCCGAAGCGACGGCCACGCTCGCGGTGACGGTGGCGGATTTTGCGGCCGGGCAGCGCGTTCTCTCGGCCGGGCTGGGCGCGCCATACGGGGTGAGCGGGGCCGCGGTGGTCGGCAACCGCGCGCTGCTGCGGCTGGAGGATTTTACCGAGAGCGTCGCCTACCGCATCACGAAGCTGCGCGACGACCTCGCCGCGTTCGGCGCGTCCGAGATCATCGAGGGCGATGCGAGCCGCGCGCTGTGGCGCGACATCGCGGAGGTCACCCCGCTGGACATCGCCGCCGAGGATGCCGTCTGGCGCGTGTCGGTGAAGCCCACCGAGGGGCCCCGCGTCGCAGCCGCGCTGCGCGCCGCTTTCGATGCAAAGTTGATGCTCGACTGGGGCGGCGGGCTGGTCTGGGTCGCAGGACCCGCAAGCGAGGCCGCGCATCGCGCGGTGATGCTGGCCGCGGGTGATGGCGCCTTCGCGCTGTTCCGCGCGCCCGACGCGTTGCGCGCCGCGGTCCCGGTGATCAAGGCGGACCCGGCAGCGCTCGCGGCCATCGCGCGGCGGGTCAAGGCCGCGCTCGACCCGAAGGGGTTGTTCAACCCCGGGCGCATGCAGGCGGGATTCTAGCGATGCAGACGAATTTCTCCGAGGCGCAGCTCGCGGATTCCGATACGCGCGAGTCGAATACCATCCTGCGCACCTGCGTACATTGCGGCTTCTGCACCGCCACCTGCCCCACCTTCGTGCTGCTGGGCGATGAGCTGGATAGCCCGCGCGGCCGCATCTACCTCATCAAGGAGATGCTGGAGCAGAACGCGCCGGCGACCGCGGATGTGGTCAAGCACGTGGACCGCTGCCTGTCCTGCCTGTCGTGCATGACGACCTGCCCTTCGGGCGTGAACTACATGCACCTGGTCGATCATGCGCGCCGCCACATCGAGGAGACCTACACGCGGCCCCTGCCCGAGCGGATGCTGCGCCGGGTGCTGTCCTTCGTGCTGCCATATCCGGGCCGGTTTCGCGTTGCCCTGTTCGGCGCGAAGCTGGCCCGGCCCTTCGCGCGCCTGATCCCTGGTGCCTCGATGCTGGCGGCGCGGATGCGGGCGATGTTCGCACTCGCCCCGGCCAGCGTTCCACCCGCCTCCCCGCTGGCCGGTGCGCGCGTGCATGCGGCCGATGGTGCGCGGCGCGGGCGCGTGGCGCTGCTCGCCGGCTGCGCGCAGCAGGTGCTGGCACCTTCCATCAACGAGGCGACGATCCGGCTGCTGACGCGCATGGGCATCGAGGTGGTGGTGGCCGAAGGGGTTGGGTGCTGCGGCGCGCTCGACCATCACATGGGCCATCATGACCCCGCGATGCGGATGGCGGGCGCCAACATCGAAGCCTGGTCGCGCGAGGCTGCGGGGGCGGGGCTGGATGCGGTGGTGGTCAACACCTCGGGCTGCGGCACCACGGTGAAGGATTATGGCTTCATGTTCCGCGACACGCCGCTGGCTGCCAAGGCAGCGGCGGTCAGCGCGCTGGCTGCTGACATCTCCGAGGTGCTGGTGCGCTTTGCCTATGCGCCGACGCGGCCGGCGCCGGCGATGACGCTCGCTTATCACGCGGCCTGCTCGCTGCAGCACGGGCAGAAGATCACCGCCGAGCCCAAGGCGCTGCTGCGTCGTGCGGGTTTTGTCGTGAAGGAGCCGGCGGAGGGGCATCTGTGCTGCGGCAGCGCGGGCACCTACAACCTGATGCAGCCGGTGATCGCGGGCCAGTTGAAGGCGCGCAAGCTGGACAATATCGCCCGCCTAGGGGTGGATGCGATCGCGGCAGGGAATATCGGCTGCCTCACACAAC
Organism: Roseomonas sp.; assembly: GCA_046593435.1. Classification (GTDB taxonomy): domain Bacteria; phylum Pseudomonadota; class Alphaproteobacteria; order Acetobacterales; family Acetobacteraceae; genus Plastoroseomonas. The sequence goes on along the minus strand of JBKJNV010000246.1, from coordinate 1,068 downwards.
TCGCCGGCAGCGTGCCGACCATCCACACGGTGGAGTTGCTGGACTGGATGGCGGGTGGGCCGAAGCCGGTGGCGCTGGGCGAGCTGGCATAGGGTATCGATTGCGCCGGGGTGGGGTGGCGGCCTCCCGCAGCCCTTTGTGTCCTGGATCTGTCCGCGCGCCTCAGCGATCGCCGCGGTGCAAAGGGCGGTCCGGATAGGCTGCGAGGCTGTCATTGACCAGCACGGCCAGCCCGTCGAACAACGCCGAGACGGCCGCACGGTCGCCCTTGCGCGCGGCCAGTTCGATCGCGAGGGCAGCATCGCGCAGCGCGACCGCACCGAAGGTGCCGGCGGCGGATTTCAGCCCGTGTGCCTCATCCTCGATCATGCCCAGGTCGCGCAGCGCCAGCAGCCGCGACAGGCGCGCGCGCGTCTCATCGGCGAAGACGCCCAGAAGGCGGGGCAGCTGACCGGGGCCGACAGCGGCACGCAGCTCCTCCAGCGTCTGCCGGTCGAGCAGAATCGCAGGTGGTGTGGGTTCGGTGACACTGGGCGCCGGGCGCGGCAGGCGCATCACGGTGAGTTCCGACACCACGGCCAGAAGCAGGTGCTGGTCCAGCGGCTTGGCCAAGTGCCGGTCCATACCCGCCGCAAGACAGCGTTCGCGATCCTCCGGCAGGGCGGAGGCGGTGAGTGCGACGATCGGCACCCGCCCCGCCACGCCCGGCAAAGCGCGAATCGCGGCGGTGGCCGACAGGCCATCGCGGTGTGGCATCCGGATATCCATCAGGATCAGATCGTAGCTGCCCCCGCGTGCCGCCGCGAGCGCCTCCTCCCCGTCCTGCACCAGATCCACCTCATAGCCGGCCTTGCGCAGGATGGCGGCGGCGACGAGCTGGTTCGAGATGCCATCCTCGGCGAGCAGGATGCGGGCGAGGATGCCTGCGGATTGGCGCCGCCTTGCACCCGCGGGCGGTGGGGCGGGGACGGGTTTGGGCAGCGGCAGCGCGCCGCGCATCATGGCCTGCAGCGGCATCTCGAAGGTGAAGGTGGTGCCGCGGCCAGCCTCGCTTTCGACCCAGATCGC
>JBKJNV010000234.1:0-3522 GCA_046593435.1 Roseomonas sp. | reverse complement strand
CTGCGGGTCATCCGGCCCGCGCCCGGCGCCGAGCATGAGGTAGGCGCCATCCTTGGCGTTGAGCATGAAGGAGAAATCCTCGCCCCCCATGGTGGGCTTGGGCATCGGCACCACGCGCGCCTCGCCCTGCACCGCGCGGGCGGCATCGGCGGCGAGATGGGTCGAGACCTCCTCGTTCACCGTTGCCGGATAGGCGCGCGTGGTGCCGATGCCCAAGCCCACCATGGGCGGCGAGGATTTCTCCTTCATGCTCAACGCCAAGGATGGCGCCTACCTCATGCTCGGCGCCGGGCGCGGGCCGGATGACCCGCAGGTGCACCACCCGCGCTACGACTTCAACGACGCAATCCTGCCCGTGGGCGCGAGCTGGTGGGCAACGCTGGCCGAACGGCTGCTGGCGAAGGCCTGATCAGGCCAGCAGGCTCCAGAACATCCGCAGCGCGGTGAGTGCCAGGAACACCGCGAAGGCGCGCTTGAGCACCAGCGGCGGGATGGTGTGCGCGAGCTGGACGCCCCAGGGGGCCGCGATCATGCTGGCGGGCACGATCAGCGCCACGCCGACCAGGTTCACATAGCCCAGCGAGAATGGCGGCAGCAGCGGGTCGCCCCAGCCGCCCCAGATGAAGCCCAGCGTGCCGGGGATCGAGATGATCAGCCCGAAGACCGAGGCGGTGGAAACGGCAGAGCGAATCGGTGCGCCCAGCGCGGTCAGGATGGGCACGCCCACCGTGCCTCCGCCGATGCCCATCATCGCACTCACCGTGCCGATGAAGCCGCCGATTGCGTGCCGCGCCGCCCCGATGGGGAAGCGGTCGCGCAGGCGGAACTCCACGCCCGAAAAGCCCATGTTCACCGCGACGGCCAGGGCGATCACCGCAAAGACCGCCGTGGAGACCGCGCCGCGGAGGGAAATGGCAAGGATGGTCCCCAGCAGCACGCCCACCACGATCGAGGGCCAGATGGAGCGCAGAAGTGGGATGTCCATCGTGCCCTTCGCATAATGCTTGCGCGCGGATTGGATGGAGGTGGGGATGATGGTCGCAAGCGAGGTGCCGACCGCGAGCTTCATCATGATGGCTTCGGGAATGTCGAACAGCGGAAAGATGCTGAACAGCACCCCCACGATGACAATGCCCCCGCCCACGCCGAGCAACCCCGCGAGCAGGCCGGAGAACAGCCCCGTCACCGCCATCGCGCCTGCGAGCAGGGCGAGCCAGAGCGGGTTGGTCATGTGTTCCATCGAGTGCCTGTCCGGTTTTGCGCAGCGAAGCCGCGTGGCATACAGGCGTGCCGTGGTGACGTCACCCGGGGCGGGAGAAGTTTCTCATGAATGATCGCATTCTCGGCGTGCTCGGCGGCATGGGCCCGCTCGCCTCGGCGCATTTCATGCTGCGCCTGACTCTGCTGACCCCGGCCGTGCGCGACCAGGACCATATCCCCGCCGTGCTGTGGTCAGACCCGCGCGTGCCGGACCGCAAGCTCGGCCATGAGGGGACGGGGCCGGACCCGCTGCCGGCCCTGCTGCGCGGCATTCGCGGACTCGAGGCGGCCGGCTGCGGCGCCATCGCCATCCCCTGCAACACCGCGCATGGCTGGTTCGACAAGATGCGCCTGCAGACGGACCTGCCGATTCTGCACATTGTGGATGCGGCGGCGGCGGAGCTCGCCCGGCTCGGCGTGGCGAGGGGGAAGATCGGGCTGATGGGTACCGCCGCGACGCTCGCGATGCGGCTATACCAGAACCGCCTGGATTATGACGTGATCACGCCCGACGACGACGAGATGGCGACGCTGGTGACACCGGCGATCGCCGAGGTGAAGGCCAACCGCGTCGCGGAGGCCTATGCGCCGCTGGCCGAGATGGCGACCCGGCTTGTCGCGCGCGGGGCGCAGGCGGTGGTGCTGGGCTGCACCGAGATCCCGTTGGGCATTCTCGCGGGGCCGACTTTGCCCTTCCCCGTCGCGGACACCATCGATGGGCTGGCACGCGCCGCGATCGGCTGGGCGCGGCCGGGGCGCTGACCCGCGCCCCGCCATGCTTGGTTCAGCGCGACTTCTTGTAGAGCTGCGCCGCGATCTCGAACATTTCCTCGGGCGCATAATCGGGCGTGAAGGCCGAGGGCACGCCTGTCAGCTGGTGGATCTTGCCGCCCTCGGGCGCGCCATCCACCACCGTCAACTCGCCCGCCGGGTCGCCAGGCAGCGCCATCTCGCCATTGCCCCAGATGCCGGCCGCTTCCTTGTAGTCGTTCGGGCTGAAGGTATACAGGCGCCGGTGCGAGCCCTCCTCCAGGTACTTCTGGCATTCGGGGATCTTCGAGAGGTCGATGTTCGGCGTCGGCAGCATCTGCTCGATGGACACGCCGGTGATCTGCTTGAGCGCCAGCGCATAGGCATGGGCGTGAACGGACCCACGCACGAGAAGGTAGCCGCAGACTTCGCGGCCCGTGGGGTCGCTCAGCGTCTCATAGACCCGTAGCTTGTGCAGGCGCGCACCGCATTCGAGATGGAAATTATGCAGCAGGTCCACCACGACATTGCCCGTGGTGGTGACGAAATCCATGTTCCAGGAATTGCCGTTGGAATTCATCGGCATCGCGCCGCCGCCATTGGCGAGGAAACCCGCGGCGAGCCGGATGTCCTTCATCGCCTCGAACGGCGCGCCGGAGATGTCCCCGCCATCGCTCTCGTCGAGGTCGCTGTCGGGGCCGTTGTTGAGCATGGCGACGCCATTGCTCACCAGTTCCACATGGCCCAATTCCTCGGCGGTGATGGAGGCGACCAGGCTGTAGAAGGGACGGAGCTTTTCCTTGGAACGGAAGTTGAAGCTCTGGAACATGTAGTTGTTCAAGGTGGACATCTCGCCGTACTTGCCGCCCAGCAGCTCCTGCAGGGCGGCTGCGGCGTTCGGGTCGCGGCGCTTGGGCGCGGGCAGCTCGGCCTGAAGCTTGTCGATGCGTAGGAACATGGTGGCAGATTCTCCTCGGGTCTGAGGAGGCAACCGGTCAGTTTCAGTGAAGTTGCTGGCCGTTCCGGCTTGCGCGGCTCACATGCCGCGTTGGTGACGAGCTTTGTTCAAGGGCACTCGCAGCCATCCGTCGGGCCGGTCTCGCCGCGCACCAGGTGATGGTCGATCCATTCGGAGACCAGCAGCCGCGCCTCCGTCACCGAGGCTTCGGGGTGATGGATGCGATACAGCGTCGTGCAGGCGCGAAACGCGGCGAGATCGGCATTGCCGGTCACCCGCAGCTCGCGATAGGCGGTGACGACGGCGCGCTCGCAACGGCGGGCGATGTGGCTGAAGTCGCTACCCATGGTGACGCCTGACCCCTCCAGATGCGAGTCACTCGCATGTGTCGGGAAAGACTAGCCTTGCGGCGGCCCTGCATCAAGCGGGGCGTCCTGCGTGTCTGGTGCGCGCAGGTAGGGTTCCACCTTGCCGTTGAGCTTCATGGTCAGCGGCCGGCCGCGCCGGTCGAGCGACTTGCCCAGCGACACCCGCACCCAGCCTTCGGAGACGCA
>JBKJNV010000206.1:0-7003 GCA_046593435.1 Roseomonas sp. | reverse complement strand
CGATCCTGACCTACGGCACAGCGCTGGTGATGTATTTCCTGATCTCATGGCTGCTGGCTTCGCTCGCCCGCGCGGCGGGCCGCAAGCTGACCGCGCGGCCTATAGTCCTGACGCCGTGAGGGCCGCACGAAGGGCAGCGGCATCGGCCGCATCGACGCGGGGCTGCGGGGGGCGCACCGATGCGTCGGGGATGATGCCCAATTCGCGCAGGCACCATTTGATCCGCGCAGTGGCCCGCCCGCCGGGCGGGGCGCCGTAGATCGCCTCGGCCAGTGGCTCAAGTCGTTCATGCAGGGTGCGGGCGGCCGGGAGGTCATTGGCGCGCACCGCGGCATCCAGGGCCACGATCTCATCGGGCATGATGTCCGCGAGCGAGACGAGGCTGCCATCGCTGCCATGGACCATGCAGGCCAGAAGGTGCTCGTCGCCACTCGCGCAGACGGCGACATCGGGGCGCAGGCGCTTGGTCATTCGGCGCAGCGCGTCATAGCCATCGACCTCCCAACCGCCTTCCTTGATGCCGACGACCGCGGGGATCTCCAGCAGGGCGGCGAGCGTCTCGGGGGTGAAGCCCATCCGCCCGGCGGCGTGGTGCGCCTGGAACAGGAAAATCGGCATCTCCGGGACCGCGTCGGCGATGGCTTGGTGATGGAGCAGGGACATCGCGGTGGTATGCGCGAGGGCGAAGCTGTTCGGCAGGAAAACCATTACCGCATGGGCGCCGGCAGCGCGGGCATCCTGCGCTTCGGCTGCCGCCTCGGCGCTGCTCTCGGCATTCACGCCCGCGACGATCAGCTGCTCCGCGCCAATGGTCGCGGCCGTCACCTCCACCGCGCGGCGCTTTTCCGCGCGGGTGATGACGTAGTTCTCACCGGCATGGCCGTTGATGAGCACGCCCGCGATGTTCGGCCGCAGGACGCAATGCGCGGTATGCGCGGCATAGGCCTCCCAGTGCGGCGAAAAATCCGCGCGCATCGGCAGCACGGTCGAGGGAAAGATTCCGCCGAACTTCATGCAAGGCGCTCCATCGGAAACAGCGGCAGGTCCGGCGCCTGCCCCAGGATCGCCTGGGCCAGGATCTTCCCCATGAAGGGCCCGCTGGTATAGCCCGAATGGACCGAGCCAATGGTCCAGGCATCATCAACGCCCGACAGCGGACCGATCACCGGCAGGGCGTCGGCGGTCTCAGCCTCCAGCCCCAGCCAGGCGCGCAGCACGCGGGTATCGCGCAGCGCCGGGATGGTATGCGCGGCGAGGCGGATATTGCCCAGGAAAGCCTCCGGTTTCACCGCGACCCCCCCTCGCGCACGGTCGCCGATGCCCTGCCAGCCGCCGCCGATCAGCACGCTGCCATTGGCGTATTGCTTGAGGCTGAGCAGGCCGGAAGCGACGCCGAGCACGCTGCGCATCACCGGCGCCATGCGTTCGGTCACCACCAGCTGGTTGATCAGCACCTTGATGGGCAGGGACACGCCGAACCAGGCCGCCATGTCCTGCAGCCACACGCCACCGGCAAGCACGACCCGGCTGGCGGCGACAGGTCCTGCCGTCGTGTCCAGCGTAAAGCGACCATGGATGCCGCGCACCGGCGTGTTTTCCAGCAGCGTGACGCCAGCATTCAGCAAGGCGGGGCGGAAGGCGCGGCCGGTGAGGTAGGCACTCGCAAAACCGTCGATCGGGCAATGCCCGGCGGCCAGCACCCCATCGGCAAGGCCGGGCTCGATCAGCTGCGCGTCCCTGCCCGAGATCAGCTCGATCGGCGCGCCCGCGGCGCGGCGGGCAGTGGCGCGCTCCTCCAGCATCGCGACCTCATGCGGCGTGAAGGCCACCGACAGGCCCGGGCAGGCGGTGGCCAACACGTCGCCGCCATCGCACCATTCGGGCATGCGCATCCACATCTCATGTGCGCGTAGCGCGTAGGGCACCAGGGCCGCGCGCGTCATCTGCATGGTCAGCGTGCCGGCATTCACGCCCGAGGCTTCGCGGCAGATCTCGCCGCGGTCGAGCAGCACGACCTTCATTCCACCGCGCGCAAGAAACAGCGCCGTGGCGCAGCCCATCACGCCGGCGCCGATCACGGCACAATCGTATGTCACAGCGGGGCTGGCGCCGGCACGGGGATGTCAGCGTAGGCGAATTCGCCCAGGATCGCGTCCATCGGCACTGGTCGCAGCGGTATCCGGCCGGTCGCGAAGCCGACCGCTTCGACCGGCACGCCGCGGCGCGCGGCCAGCAAGGCCGAGGCAGCCTCGCCGCACATGCGCCCCTGGCACGGCCCCATGCCACAGCGGGTGAAGTGCTTGAGCTGGTTCATGGTGCCCGCGCCGGCATCGGCCGCCGCTTCGATCTGGGCGCGCGAAACACCCTCGCAGCGGCAGACCTCCGTGGTCTGGGGGATGGCAGCGACCAGATCGGGGCGAAGCGCCATGATGCCCGCCATCGCAGCACCTACGCGGGCGGCGCGGGCAAAGGCCGCGGTCGGATCACGCCCGACCGGCGTCATCCCCAGGTCGCGCAGCGCCGCGCGCGCCGCGAGGCGGCCGGATGCAGGGGCCGCCGCCGCTCCGCGCAACCCCGCACCATCACCGGCGACGTAAAGCCCTGGCACGGTCGTTCGCTGCTCGGCATCGACCACCGGCACCCAGCCGCCGAGCGCGGGGTCATGGCGATGGGCAGCGCGATAGGTGCGGCTCGCCTCAGTGGCGGGCACCAGGCCATGACCGATGCAAAGCGCGTCGGCCTCGATGATGCGCCCGCCGATGCGCACCGCCGTAATGCGGCCCTCACCCATCGCCTCTGCCACATGTGCGCCTGACAACACCGGCACGCGCGCTGCAAGGATGCGCGCGCGCCAGGCGAGGCCGCGCGCCAGCACATCGGGCCGCGCAGCCAGCCGCGGCAGCGCGCGCGCCCATTCGCCCATCATTGCCGCATCCGCGATGGCCACGACCTGCCCCCCGCCGGCGATGATCTTCGCCGCCACCGCATAGAGCAACGGCCCCTGCCCCGCGACCACGACGCGCCGGCCCGGCAGCACGCCCTGTGCTTTCAACAAGATGGTCGCCGCCGCCAGGCCCAGTACGCCCGGCAGCGTCCAGCCGGGGAACGCGATGATGCGTTCATGCGTCCCGGTCGCGAGGATCAGCGCCCGCGCCGAGACCTCGGCGCCGAGGCCATTCAGCACGAAGGGCGCGTGCCCCTCCGTCACCAGCGGCCCCCCGCCCAGGCCCCAGACGCGCACCCCGGTGAGGATTTTCGCCCCGCTCGCCGCCAGGGATGCCCGCAGCGCATCGCCATGCCGCTGGTCGGTGTCGCGCGGCCCATCGAACGCGGGCTTGCGATAGACCTGCCCACCCGGGGCAAGGCTCTCCTCCAGCAGCACGGTTCGCGCGCCGGCGCGGGCGGCCTCGGTCGCTGCCGCCATCCCCGCCGGGCCACCGCCGAGCACCGCGATGTCATACATCACGACACCACCATCCCCGCCACAACCGGCGTCAGGCATGCCTGCGCCAGGTGTCCATCCACCCGCACCAGGCATTGCTGGCAAACGCCCATGTGGCAGACCGCGACAAAGTCGCGCACCTCCGCCGCGATCAGCGCGGCAGCGAGCGATTCTCCCGGATGTGCCGCGACCTCCTGGCCGAAGACGGTGATCGACACGGCTGGGTTGCGCGCAAATCCGCGGGTGCGAAGCGACATGCCCAGCAACATAGCAATGCCCAGCAACAGAGCAATCGCGTTGCCAACCTGCCACCTTTCGCCTGCGCATAGGCTTGACGCCTGGCCGGCACCCATGAACCATCGGCCACCAGCCCGGGGATGTCGCGGTCTTGGATTTCCTGTCGATCGAGGGACTCACCGCCTCCTATGGCGGAAAGGTCGATGTGCTGAGCGGCGTCTCGCTCTCCATCCCGCGCGGCACGGTGGTGGGGCTGATCGGACCCTCGGGGTCGGGCAAATCCACCGTACTGCGCACCCTGGTCGGCCTGCTCAAGCCGCGCGCGGGCACGGTGACGCTGGGTGGCACCAAGGTGGACTACAATGATCGAGCCTCGCTGCGCGCCGCGCGGGACCGCTTCGCCATTGTCTTCCAGCAATACAACCTGTTCCAGAACATGACCGCCCTGCGCAACGTCACCGTCGCACCGCGGTTGGTGAAAAAGCGCCCGGCCGCGGAGGTGGAGGCCGAGGGTCGCGCGCTGCTCGCCCGCGTGGGCCTCGCCGCCAAGGTCGATGCCTATCCCGACGAGTTGTCCGGCGGGCAGCAGCAACGCGTGGCCATCGCCCGCGCCCTCGCACTCAAGCCCGAAATCCTGCTGCTCGACGAGGTGACCGCCGCACTCGACCCCGAGTTGGTGGGCGAGGTGCTCGACACCATCCGCGCGCTGCAGGCCGATGGCATGACCATGCTGATCGTAAGCCATGAGATGGCGTTCATCCGCGAGGTCGCCTCGATCATTGTCTTCATGGACCAGGGGCGTGTGGTGGAGGTCGGCCCGCCCGCCCAGATTCTCGACGCCCCGAAATCCGACCGCCTGCGCGATTTCTGTGCCCGCATCCTGCGCCATTGAAGGAGGCCCACCCATGACCGACCGACGCACCCTGTTCGGCGCAGGTTCCGCCGCCGCCGCCCTGTTCGGCGTCCGCAGCGCCGAGGCGCGCCCGGTCGAGGAGGTGTTGCGCGGCCAGGAGCTGCGCGTCGGCGTGAACCCCACCCTGCCACCCCGGGCGCTGTTCAACGACCGCAACGTGATCGATGGCTTCGAGCCGGAGATTGCCGCCGCCATCGCCCAGAAGCTCGGCGTACGGCTGAGCTTGCAGCCGGTGGGCTCGCCCGAGCGCATCCCGATGGTGGCCGCGGGGCGCATTGGTTTCGTGATGGGCGCGATGAGCCGCACCTCCGAACGCGCCAAGATCATCGACTACACCGTGCCGGTGCATTCGGAGAATTACGGGATCATTTCCGTGGAGGGAAAGAACCTCACCACCATCGCAGCACTCGACAGCGAGCAGGTCACGCTTGCGCAGGTGCGCGGGACCACCGCCCTGCCCTTCATCCAGCGCCGCATGCCCAAGGCCCGCGTGCTGCTGCTGGACAACTACCCCGACCGCAACCGCGCCATGGCCCAGGGCCGCGCCGATGCCAGCTTCGACGGGATCGACGCGGTGCGCTTTTCGCTGCGACCCTTCGCCACAACCCGCTGGCAGGTGACCGCCGTACCGGAATATGGCGTGACCTATTCGGGGCTGGGTGTGGCCAAGAACAACCATTCCCTGCGCCTGTGGCTGAACGCCGCGCTGTACGAGCTGCACGAGGACGGCACCATCGAACGCGCCTGGGAGAAGTGGTTCGACGGGCCGATGTTCACCAAGGTGCCGCACACGCCCTACTTCTGATCGTGGCCTACACGCTGATCTATGCGCAGGTCTGGGGGTATCTGCCCTATCTGCTGGCCGGCGCTTGGCTCAGCCTGCAACTGGCGGTGATCTCCTTCGTCGTGGGTGCGGCGATCGGGCTGACCAATGCCCTGATCCTCCGACATGGCGAAGGTGCGGCACGCTGGCCGGTGGTCGCCTACGTCACCTTCTTCATCAACACGCCGCTGCTGGTCCAGATATTCTTCCTTTTCTTCGTGCTGCCCGATATGGGCATCCTGCTTTCGCCGTATGTCGCGGTCGCGATCGGGATGTCGCTGAACGCTGGCGCCTATTTGACCGAAATCATGCGCGCCGGCCTTGCCAGCCTGCGTCGTGCTGAGATCGACGCCGCGTCCGCGTTGAACTTCTCGCCCCTGCAGATGCTGTGGCTGGTGGTGCTGCCGCATATCGTCAAGGCGCTGTACCCGGCGCTGTCCAACCAGTTCATCATCCAGGTGATGACGACCTCCATCGCGGCGATCTTCGCGGTCGAGGAACTGACCGGGCGCGCCTACAACGTCAACAGCCTCACCTTCCGCTCGTTCGAGGTCTTCTCGATCATCGCCGTCATCTATGTCGGGCTGACGCTGCTCTGCTCCCTTGCCCTGGCGCTGCTCGGGCGATGGCTGTTCCGGATCAGGGCGAGGATCATCTGATGTTCGCGACCTGGCAGGAGGAGCTCGCGGCCTTCTTCACCCCCTCCCACATCGCCTTCTTCGCCGAGGCCTTCGCGCATACGCTGCTGCTCTCCTGGGTGGGCGCGGTGGCGGGGTTCGGCATCGGATTCGCCCTCGCACTGTGTCGGCACCCACGGCTGTTCGGCGCCTGGCCACAGCGTGTGCTCGCCATCGCCTATGTCGAAGTGTTCCGCCGCATCCCCTTCCTGGTGAAGCTGATGTGCGTGTTCTTTGCCTTTCAGTTCGCCGGCATCCGCGTCTCCTTCTTCACCGTGGCACTCGCCACCGTGGTGCTCTCGGCCGCGGCCTTCTCCGCCGAGATCATCCGCGCGGGTCTTGACGCCATCCCCGGCCCGCAATGGGACGCGGCGGAGGCGATGGGCTTCACCCGCGGCCAGACGCTGCGCCGCGTGGTGCTGCCGCAGGCGTGGCGCGTTATGCTGCCGCCCGGCTTCGGCTATATCGTGGGCTTCATAAAAAGCACCTCGATCGCGAGCCAGATCGGCGTGCTGGAACTGACCTATGCCGCCAAGGTGATGAACACCAAGGGCTTCTCCGCGCTGCTGTGCTTCGGCACGGTGCTGCTGCTGTATTTCGCGATCTGCTTCCCCACCAAACGGCTAGGCGAATATCTGGAACGCCGCCTGCAACGAGGATCTGCCCATGCCGCATGAAGCCCCGGGAATGTCGATGCTGCGCGGCGCCATCGACTGCCACGTCCATTGCGCGCCGCATTTATCGGGCCGCAGCGTCAATGTCTTCGACGCAGTGCGCCAGGCGGCAGGCGCAGGGATGCGCGCCATCGGCATCATGTGCAATTTCCAGAACACCTCCGGATTCGCGGCCCTGGCCAATGAGGAGTTGGGCGATCTGGGCTGCGAGGCCTTCGGCGGTGTCATCATGCAGCC
>JBKJNV010000076.1:0-8575 GCA_046593435.1 Roseomonas sp. | reverse complement strand
GTGATCGCGTCCCATTCATCCTGAGGCATCAGCCAGGCGAAAGCTTCGTCGCCGTCCGCAAGCAGGGCCTCATATCCGGTGCCGCCGAGCGTCGCGCCGTGCGCGGATTCGGGTGCGAGCGCGTCATCCACCTCGATGATCAGCGGCGCCGCCTTGCATTGCGCGAGTGCGGCGCGCAGCACCGGCATGAATTCCGTGTCGACAATGACCGCCCGCGCCTCGCCGTGGTCGAGGATGTAGGCGATGGTCGCGGCGTCGAGCCGGATGTTGATGGCGTTCAGCACCGCCCCCGCCATCGGCACGCCGTAGTGGCATTCCAGCATCTCGGGGATGTTGGGCAGGAGTGCAGCGACCGTGTCGCCCCGCCCGATCCCCCGCGCCGCCAGCGCCGAGGCGAGCCGCACGCAGCGCGCGCGCAGCGTGAAGTAGTCGCGCCGCAGCGCGCCATGGATGACGGCGACATGGTCAGGATAGACGGCGGCCGCGCGTTCGAGGAACAGCAGCGGCGTCAGTGGCTGGTGGTTGGCCGGGCCGCGTTCGAGCCCCGTCGCATAATCGACCATGGGTCCTCCGTTCAGCGATCTTGCCAGCGTGGCCGGCGCTTTTCGAGGAAGGCGCCGATGCCCTCCGCCGCATCTGCCGCCAGCAGGTTTTCCACCATCGCCGCGGACGCCAGCCGGTAGGCCTCCTCCAGCGGCGCGCCGGCCTGGGCGTTGAAGGCGCGCTTGCCGAGCTGCACCGCAAGCGCGGAGCGACCCACGATCGCTGCCGCCAGCGCGGATGCCTCGGCGAGCGCGCCACCCGCCGGCACCACGCGGTTCACCAGCCCGATCCGCCGCGCCTCGGCCGCATCGATCAGCGCACCCGTCAACAGCATCTCCATCGCCGGCTTGCGCGAAACAGTGCGCGCCAGGGGCACGGCGGGGGTCGAGCAGAACAGGCCTATATCCACACCCGGCGTGCAGAAGCGCGCATTCGCCCCCGCGATCGCCAGGTCGCAGGACGCGACAATCTGGCAGCCCGCCGCGGTCGCGACACCCTCAACCACCGCGATGACCGGCAGGCGGTGGTGCACGATGGCCTGCATCAGCGCCGCGCATTCCGCCATGGTCGCAGCGTAGAAGGCCGCACCTGCATCGGCATCGGCACGGTGCGCGGCGATCTCGCGCAGGTCGTGCCCGGCGCAGAAGGCCGGCCCCTCGGCGGTGAGCAGGACGACGCGCTGCGTGGGATCATCGGCAATGCTGCCGAGTGCGGCACGGAGCGCCGCGATCATCGCGCGCGACAGGCTGTTCCGCGCCGCCGGGCGGTTCAGCGTGAGGGTTGCAATCCCCGCCGCATCCTGGCGCGTAACCAAGGCTGCCTCCGGCATGCCATCGGCCATCATCATCTCCTTCCGAACCGCGGCAGTATGCGCCGCCGCGCGGCCGCGGGCCATGTGTGAAAGGGGCAAACGGGTGCTGGCCGGCCCGACTTCGTTGCGGCATCATCCCCGCTGCCCCGATATCGAGGATGATGTGCATGCGCCTCGCGCGTTCTTCCCTTGCTCTGCTCGTGACCGCGACGCTGGGCGCCTGTGCCGCCGGCTATGGCGACACCATCCCCGTGGCCTCGACCGATGCGGTGGCGCGCGCGGCGAGCACGCCGGGCCCGCAATGCTCGCCCGAGCAGGCGGCGATGCTGAACGAGGCCCATACCACCGCCCGGGCGCGCATCCGCGAGGGGCTGCGCTTCATCGCCGCCGCGCCAAGCCACCCGCATATACGCCTGTGGTTCGGCGATACGCCGCCCAAGGTGATCCGCGAGGTGCTGACCCTGACCGTGACGCGCATGGAACAGCGCGGCACCTACACGCTGCATTGCAATGACATGAAGACCTGTTCGCGCGGGCAGATGGGCTATATGCGCCCCTCCGGACAAATCGTGGGCGTCTGCCCGCCCTTCTTCCGCGCGCGGACCGAAGGCCAGGATTCCCGCTTCGGCATCCTGGTGCATGAGTTTTCGCATCTTGCTGCGCGCACCCAGGATCATGTCTATCAGCCGCGCGCCGCGCGCCTGCTGGCCAAGCGGGACTGGCAGCTCGCATCCTCCAACGCGGACAACTACGAATATTTCATCGAGGGCCTGCCGCGCTGAGCAGCCGCGCCGGGCCTCACCCGATCGGGCGGCCCCGCGCCGTCTTGAAGCGCGCCGCGAAGGCAGGGATCACGGTCGGGTTGATGATGCGCGGCGGCATCCGTCCCGCAGCCACGTCGGAAAACGCCTGCGCCGCAATCGAGGTGATCAGCTTGCGGCTCTCGATCGTGACGCCGGCCGTATGCTGGGTGGCAATCACGCGCGGATGGTGCAGCAAGGGGTGCGCGACCGGCGGCGGTTCCTGCTCCCACACATCAAGCCCGGCGGCGGCGATGTGGCCGGAGGCCAGGGCGGCCTCGAGCGCGCCCTCGTGATGAATGGAGCCTCGCGCCGTGGTCACAAAGACGGCGCCCGGCTTCATCATTGCGAAGGCCTCGGCATCCATCATGCCGCGCGTTTGCGAGCTCAGCGGGCAGTGCACGCTGATCACGTCAGCGGCCGCGAGCATCTCGGCCTTCTCCATCTTCTCCGCACCGCGCGCGGATACGGTCGCGGCATCGAGGTAGGGGTCGCAGGCCAGCACCCGGCAGCGGAAAGCCAGGCGCAGGATCTCGGCCACGCGCGTGCCGACATTGCCCAGGCCGAACAGCCCCACCGTCTTGCCCAGGATGTCGCGGCCCATGAAGGCGGCGCGGTTCGCGGCCGCACCGTCGCGCATAGCGGCGTGGCATTCGGGGAAGCGCTTGAGCAGGCCGAGCATCATGCCAACGGCATGCTCGGCCACGGCCTCGGCATTGCCGCCGGCCTGGTTGACGATCAACACGCCCGCGCGCGTCCCGGCCTCGGGGTCTATCGTGTCGTAGCCGGCGCCATAGCTGGCCGCGATGAGCAGGCGCGGCAGGCTGCCAAGCAGCGCGTCCGTCACGTGAAAGGGTTTTGCCAGTTCGTCGCGCGCGGCCATGACGTAGTAACCGTCGCATTCCGCCAAGGCGGCGAGGATCGTGGCCTCCGGCTGGTCGGCCGCGATGCGCACGATCTCCAGCGCCGGGTCTTCCGCCGCCGTCTCCAGGAAGGCCGGGTGCGGCACATAGTCGATGTAGCCGACGCGGAACGGGGCGTTGGTGCGGTGTTCGGACACGGGCGCTTCCTCGGATGCTTTCGTAACAGTGTCGAGGCAGGCCCGTCTGCGCGCAAGACGGATCAGGGCATATAGCTGCCGCCATTGATGTGCATGGTCTGCCCCGTGACCCATCCGGCCGCGTCGGAGGCGAGATACAGCGCGAGCCCCGCGATATCCTCGGGCGTGCCGAAGCGCGGGATGGGAAGTGCGGCGGCCATGGCGCGCAGCTCATCCTCCGTGCTGCCGTAGCGCGGCTGTGCGGTGTCGGTCAGGCCCGGTGCGATGGCATTCACCCGGATGCCGTGCGGCGCGAGCGCCAGCGCCATGGCACGGGTGAGTCCCGCCACACCTGCCTTGGTCGCGCTGTAATGCACCCCGAGCGGCGTCCCCCGCATCGCCTGCGACGACAGGTTGATGATGCACCCCTTGGTGCCGGCCGCGACCATCGCGCGCGCTGCCGCCTGGGCGCAGAAGGCGCTGCCCTTGAGGTTCACATCATGCACCGCGTCCCAGATCGCCTCGCTCATCGCCAGGAATTCGACGCGGGGAAAGATGCCGGCATTGTTGACCAGCACATCGATCCCCCCCAGCCCGGCCACCGTGCCCTCGACCAGGGCATGGCCTTGGGCGACCACGCCGACATCGCCGCGCAGTAGCACCGCGCGCCGGCCGTGGCGTTTGACCTCGTCGGCGACGGCCTGCGCACCCGCCTCGTCATCGAGCCAGTTGATCGCGACGTCATAACCGGCCTGCGCGAAGCCTATGGCCATCGCCCGGCCAATGCCCTGTTGCGCACCCGTCACCAACACTACCTTCGCCATGCCGATCGCTCCTGTCGCCTTGCTGGTGCAACATGCACTTGCCCGGCACGGCGCGCGATGGTCCCATGGCGGGAATCAGGGACGGAAATGCATGAATTCGCTTTTTTCGCTGGAAGGTCACGTCGCACTCGTCACCGGGGCATCGGGCACGCTGGGGGGGCACTTCGCGCGCGTGCTGCATGAGGCCGGGGCGCGCGTTGCACTCGCGGCGCGACGGGTGGAGGCGGTGCCGGCGCTCGGCGAGGGCTGCGTCGCGGTTGCGCTTGACGTCACGCGGCCGGACTCCGTCATTGCGTGCTTCGCCGCGGCCGAGGCGGCCTTCGGCGCGCCGTGCGACATCATCGTGAACAATGCTGGGATCGCGGTGACCAAGCCCGTGCTGGACATGGCGCCGGAGGATTATGACAGCGTGCTCGACGTCAACCTGCGCGGCTGTTTTCTGGTCGCGCAGGAAGGTGCGCGGCGGCTGGTGGCGGGGAAGACGGCGGGCAGCATCATCAACATCGCCTCCATCCTCGGCCTGCGCATCATTCCCGGCGTGGCCGGCTACACCGCCGCCAAGGCCGGGCTGCTGCAGATGACGCGACAGATGGCCGTGGAATTCGCGCGCCACCGCATTCGCGTGAACGCCATCGCACCGGGCTACATCGCGAGCGACATCAATGCCGGATTTTTCGACAGCGAGCCTGGCCAGGCGATGCTCAAGCGCATCCCGCAGCGTCGCCTCGGCACGCCCGAGGACCTCACCGGGCCCCTGCTTCTGCTGGCGTCGGCGGCCGGTGCACACATGACGGGTTCGACCATCACCGTCGATGGCGGCCATTCGATCAACAGCCTCTAGGATTGCGTCACCATGGATTTTTCCCTCTCCCCCGAAGTCGAGGCGCTGCGCGCCCGCATCCGCCGCTTTGTCGATGAGCGGCTGATCCCGCTGGAAGCCGACCGCGCCAATTTCGATGAGCATGAGAACATCGCACCCGCCATCCTAGCGCGGCTGCGCGGCGAGGCGAAGGCGGAGGGCATCTGGGCCTTGCAGATGCCGCTCTCCCTGGGTGGCGGCGGGCTCACGCGCGTCGGCATGGCGGCCTGTTATGAGGAGATGAACCGCTCCATCTTCGGCCCCGTCGTGTTCAACTCCGCAGCACCCGATGACGGCAACATGATGATTTTGGAGCGCGTCGGCACGCAGGCGCAAAAGGATCGGTGGCTGATGCCGATCATCCGCGGCGAGGTGCAATCGGCCTTCGCGATGACGGAACCCGATGGCGCCGGCTCCGACCCCTCGCTCACCTATACGAAGGCCGAGCCGGTGGGGAATGATCGCTGGCGGATCACAGGGCGGAAGTGGTTCATCACCGGCGCCGGCAATGCGAAACACTTCATCCTGATGGCGCGCACCTCGGATGATGAGCGCCGCGGGCTGACCGCCTTCCTGTTCCATGCCGACAGCCCGGGGTGGCACATCATCCGCCGCATTGCGATCATGGGGCCGGAGGAACATGGCGGCCATTGCGAGCTGGTGTTCGACGGGCTGGAGATCCCCGACGAGGACCGGCTGATGGGCATCGGTGACGGGCTGAAGGTGACGCAGATCCGCCTGGGTGTGGCGCGATTGACCCATTGCATGCGCTGGCTGGGCCTTGCCAAACGCTCGCTGGAAATCGCCATGGCCCATGTCGCGCAGCGGCAGAGTTTTGGGAAGGTCCTGCTCGACCGCGAGAGCGTGCAGGGGCTGATCGGTCAGGCCGCGATGGATATCCAGACGGGGCGGCTGCTGACCATGCATGCGGCGTGGATGCTTGACCAGGGATCCTTCGCGAAGAAGGAGGTCTCGATGGCCAAGATCGTCGTTGCCGATGCGTTGCAGCGCTCGGTGGATACGGCGCTGCAGCTACTGGGTGCCAAGGGGTATTCGAAGGATACGGTCATCGAGTGGATATATCGCTATGCGCGCCAGGCGCGGCTGGTCGATGGCGCCTCCGAAGTGCATCGCATGGTCATCGCGAACACGCTGCGGAGTGAGGGCAGCGGATTCTTCGCCTGGGGCGGCCCGCATGGATGAGGCGCGGCGCGGCGCCATCGAAAGTTTTCTGCGTGCGGCCGCCGGCGATGCGTCGCTTTGCATCACGGCCGCGTCGCTGCTTTCCGGCGGCGCGATCCAGCAGAACTGGGCACTGGATGTGGTGTTCGAGGGTGCGGCGCAGGCCTGGGTGCTGCGCACGGACAATGCCGCCACGCTCGCCGTATCGCTGCCGCGCGCCGCGGAGTACGCGCTGCTTCGGGCGGCGCGCACTGCGGGCGTGACCGTGCCGGAACCGCTGTTTCTGTGTGAGGACGCGGCCGTTGCCGGTGCACCGTTTTTTGTGATGCGCCGAGTCGCCGGCATCGCGGCCGGACACCGCTTGGTGAAAAGCGACACGCTCGGTGGCGGACGCGAGGCGCTGGCGATGGCGCTGGGGCGGGAACTCGCGCGCATCCATTCCGTCGCGCCTCCGCGCGAGAATCTGCACTTCCTCGGCACCGCGCCAGCCGATGCCGCGCGTGCCTTCATCGCGGCCCAGCGCGGCGCCCTCGACCGCCAGCGCCAGCCACGCCCGGCGCTGGAATGGGGCCTGCGCCACCTGGAACGCACCGCGCCGCCGCCGGTGCCCGCGCGGCTCAACCACAATGATTTCCGCACCGGCAACATCATGGTCGATGAGGGCGGCATCACCGCCGTGCTTGATTGGGAATTCGCCGGCTGGGGTGACCCGGCGGCCGATTTGGGCTGGCTCTGCGCGCGCTGCTGGCGCTTCGGCAATGTCGCGCAGGAAGCCGGCGGCATCGGCCCGCGCGCCGCGCTCTATGCCGGCTACGGCGGCGCGGATGACGCGCGCGTGCGCTGGTGGGAACTCGCCGCCCATATCCGCTGGGCATCCATCGCCATCGACCAGGCCGAGCGCCACATTTCCGGCGTCGAGCGCAACCTGGAACTCGCACTCACCGGCCACATGGTACCGGAGCTGGAGTTGGAGATACTGCGCATGGTGGAAGCGGCCGATGCGTGAACAACCCGATGGCGCAGACCTGCTCGATGCCGCGCGCGACCTGCTGCTGGCCGAGCTCCTGCCCAAGCTGCCCGAGGCGCAGCGATTCGCCGCACGCATGGTCGCCAATGCCATGGCAATCGCCGCACGCGAGGCGCGTGACGATGCCGGCTGGGTCACGGCGGCCGAGGCTCGGATCGTGGCACTGGCCGGCGGCGGTGCGCGGCACTTCGCGGCCATGATCCGCGCCGGCGCCTTCGACCCCAACACCCCGAGCCATGCCGAAGCCGCGAGCCTGCTTCTGCACATCGCCCGTGCGCGCTGCGCGGTCTCCGCACCGCGCGCCCTGGGCTGACCAGGCCTTTTCGCCGCCCCCGAACGGGGCCAATGTCATTCATCGCCCAGGGAGGAAACCAGGACATGGCGTCGGCACTCGACGGGCTCATCGTGCTCGACCTCACCCGCGTGGTCGCGGGGCCGCTTGCGGCGCAGACGCTGGGCGACCTTGGTGCCGATGTCATCAAGATCGAACGGCGCGGCGATGGCGATGATCTGCGCGCCCTCGGCCCGCCCTTTGTCACGGGTGGGGAGGACAGCACCTATTTTGTGGCGCTGAACCGGAACAAGCGCTCGCTTTCACTCGATTTCGCGCGACCGGAAGGGGCCGCGATCCTCAAGCGCATGGTCGCGAAGGCCGATGTGCTCATCGAGAATTTCCGCACCGGTACGCTGGCCCGCTATGGGCTGGGTGCGGCGGATCTGCTCGCGGTCAATCCGCGGCTCATCTATTGCTCGGTGACCGGCTTCGGACAGACCGGACCCTACGCGGATCGTTCAGGCTATGATTTCGTGGCCCAGGCCATGGCCGGCGTGATGGCCACCACCGGCGAGCCCGATGGCGTTCCCGGCGGCGGCCCGATGCGCGTCGGCATCCCCATCGCCGACATGTTCACCGGCCAGTCCGCCGCCATCGCCATCCTCGCCGCCCTGCGCCACCGCGACGCGACCGGGCAGGGCCAGGCGATCGACGTTAACCTGTTCGAGACGATGACATCGCTGCTGCAGCACCCGCTCTCCGCCTGGCTAAACGCGGGCTTCCGCGTACAGCGCAGCGGCAATGATGCCTCCGTCGCCGTGCCCTATGGCGTGTTCAGCGGATCGGACGCGAAATTCGTGATCGGCGTGCTGAATGATCGCGAGTTCACCCGCCTCGCCGCAGCGCTCGGCCATCCCGAATGGGCCGTTGATGCGCGGTTCAAGCGCAATCGCGATCGCGTTGCCAACCGCGCGGAGGTGCTTGCGATGATGCGCGATGTGCTGGCTGTGGGCACGCGGGCCGAATGGCTCGCTGTGCTGCGCGAGGCCAAGATCACCTCCGGCCCCATCAACACACCCGAGGACATCGCGAATGATCCGCACATCCTCGAGCGCGGCATGATCATCGAGGTGCCGCACCACCAGGCCGGCACGGTGCGCGTGGCCGGCAGCCCACTGCGCCTCTCGGTGACACCGGTCACCTACCGCCACGGAAT
>JBKJNV010000628.1:0-5106 GCA_046593435.1 Roseomonas sp. | reverse complement strand
ACCGGGAGGCGCGCTTCCGCGACGCGGTGATGCGCGACTTCGCCGATACCTATGCGCGTGGCGAGACGCCGATCCCCTGCGTGCGGTGCAACCAGAGTGTGAAGTTCGACGATCTGACGGTGCTGGCGCGTGACCTGGGGTGTGAGGCACTCGCGACCGGGCACTACGCCCGCCGTGTCGAAGGCCGGGAGGGGGCGGAACTGCATCGCGCTGCCGATGCCGCGCGCGACCAGAGCTATTTCCTGTTCGCCACCACCCTCGCACAGCTGGATTTCGCCCGCTTCCCGCTGGGCGACATGGCCGATAAGCGCGCGGTGCGCGATGTGGCGTCGCGGCTTGGCCTGGCCGTCGCGGAAAAGCCTGACAGCCAGGATATCTGCTTCGTCCCCGACGGGCGCTACGCGGATGTGGTGGCGCGCCTGCGGCCCGATGCGATGGCGCCGGGCGAGATTGTGGATGATGCGGGGCAGGTGCTGGGCGCGCATCAGGGCATTGCGCGGTTCACGGTCGGGCAGGGGCGCGGCATCGGCATTGCTGGCCCGGAGCGGCTGTATGTGCAGCGGGTTGAGCCTGGCCTGAAGCGGATCGTCGTCGGGCCGCGCGCGGCGCTGCCGCAGCGCCATGCGCGCGCCGGCGCGGTGAACTGGCTGGCCGGGCCGCCGGGCGAGCCGATGCGCGCTTCGGTGAAGCTCCGTGCGCGCGAGGCGCCGCAGCCGGCGCTGATCGCCTGGGACGCCGCTGCGGGCGATATCGACATAACGCTGGATGTGCCGGGCGTCATCGCACCCGGGCAGGCGGCGGTCGTCTATGACGGCGAACGCGTGATCGGGGGCGGTTTCCTGCGCGCCCCGGTGACGGCGGCGGTCGCGCAGGCCGTCTAGGCGGCACCCCCCGGCGCTCCGCGCTTGGGCTGTTCCCTTGCGCCGGGCGCAACCCGACCAGGCAGGTTGCGTTGAGCCAAGGTCGCGGGGAAGCACCGGCGGCCTGGATGGATCTGGAAACCCGATACGATGACTGCCGATGCGCGATGGCACACCACCGCGCGGTCTCAATGACCGCTGAGCCGGGCTTGCCGGCGACCGGGGCGACGGGGCTGGCCTCGGTGGCGGAGGCGAGCGGTGCGGCGCTGATCGTCAATGCCCAGGCGGGCAGCCTATCGGGCCTTGCCACGCCGCGCGCGGACCTTGAAGCCGCGCTGCGCGAGGGCGGCTTTCACCTGCCGGTCGCGGCCGCGGAAGATATGCCGCTGCACGATCAATGGTCGATGTTCGAGCATCCGGAGGTGGCGGTGGTCTTCGTCGCGGGCGGCGACGGCACGCTGCGGGCGGCCGCCGAACGCGCGATGGCGACGGGGCGCATCCTCGCGCCCTTGCCGGGCGGCACCATGAACCGCTTTTGCCAGCGCCTGGGCCTGCCGGCCGACCCAGTGCAGGCCGCGCGCCTATTCCGGCCCGGGGCGGCCACCCCTGTCGATGTCGCGACGGTGAACAATGATGTGTTTCTCTATCAGAGCGTGGTGGGCGAGCCGACGCGGCTGATGCGCTTTCGCGAAATGCAGCGCGGCGCGGGGATGCGCGGCTGGCTGCCGCTGCTGGTCGCGGGGCTTCGGGCGCTGTTCCGGCCGAATGGGCGCGACCTGCTGGTCCGCTTCGGTCGCGGGCGACGCCGCAGTGGCCATGCCGCCGTGGTGACGCTGTCGGAGGTGGGGCTGGAGCTTTCCCTCGCGCGGCCTTCGAGTGCCTTCGCGCGGCTGCGCCAGGCCGTGCGCTGGATCCGGGGACGACTCTCCGATGACCCCGAGACGCTGGACCGTGCGGCCGACCACCTTGTCATCCATGGCCGCGGCGCGTTGCAGCGGATGAGCCTGGATGGCGAGATGCGCCTGGCACCCTCGCCGCTGCGGTTCCGGCTGCGCCGCGGGGCCTTGGCGGTGCTGTTGCCGCCGCCCGACTGATGGTCCGGATCGCGCATCTCTCGGACCTGCATTTCGGGGAGAAGACCGAGGCACTGGCGGAAAGTCTGGGCGAGGATATCCGTGCCGCCGCACCGGATGCCATTGCCGTCAGTGGGGATCTCACGCGCCGTGCCTCGCGCGGGGAATTCGAGGCCGCCCTGAACTTCCTGGGCAGTCTCGGCGCGCCGTTGCTGGTGGTGCCGGGCAATCATGACATTCCCGGCCAGGATTTGTGGGCCCGCCTGTCCAACCCGCGGGCGGGCTGGCGGTCGGTCAGTGCCGCCTATCCGCTGACGGTGCTGGAGGTGGGCGGGCTGCGGCTGGTGGGGCTGGACACGGTCACGCGGGCGCAGTGGCACCTCGATTGGTCGGCGGGCGCGATCTCGGATGGGCGGCGGGCGGCGTTGGTGCGGGTGCTGGGGGAGGGGGCGGTGCTGGTCTGCCACCACCCGCTGCGTCACGCCGACTGGGCGAGCGGACGGCGTGCGCCGCGCCATGCCGAGCGCACGATCGAATTGCTTGCCGCACACCGGGTGCGCGCGGTGCTGTGTGGCCATCTGCACCGCGCCGAAGTCATGGCGCTGGGTCCCCATGGGCCGGCGCAGATCATCGCGCCCAGTGCCTTTTCCGCGCGCGGCCCCGGCGGTGCGAATGGCTGGAACCTCGTCGTGGTCGGCGAAGGAGCGCCGCAGGTGGAGACGCGTGAGTGCTTCGGCGGAATCTGGCAGGGGCGGGTCCTGCCGCTGGTGTGACGCCGGGTCAGGCGACCGGCTCGGTCGCCTCCAGCGCTGCCTCGACGCGGGGCAGCAGGTCGGCCAGCGTGTCGGTGGCCGGCGCGCCATGGTCTGAATCGGCAAGCGCCTGTCCCGCCGCGTCGGTTGCGACGAAGACGATCACTTCGGATGCGACGCGCCGCGCGTCGCGCAGGGCGCGGGCCACGCGGTGCCGCGGGGTGGCGCCGGCCGCTGCCAGCACGACCAGGGTGGGGTCGGGGGCGCGGGCGAATTCCGTCGTCGCCGGGTGCCCGGCCTCCAGTAGGACGGCGACGAGGGCGGCGGCGGCCGCGCGGTCGAGCGCTCCGGCGATCGGCAGCACCAGGATCTCGGCGCGCTGGATGGCGGGGTCCGCGAGGTCGTCCAGCACGCCCTTGAGCGTGCGCGCGCCGCGTATGGCGAGGTTGGCGGTGAAGGTCTCGTCCGGGCGGCCATGGCCGATCTGCGCGATGGCGGGCAGCACCAGGCGCTCGATCGCGCCGGTTATGGTGCGGCTTTCGCTCTCATCGGTGAGCAGGCGCGCGGCGCCGAGTTCGTCGGCCGCAAGCAGGCGCTGGTAGAAGCGGGCATCCACCGGCAGGGCCGGGGTGTCGCTGAGCAGGACGTCGAGGAAGTTCAGCGATGGCACGTGCCGCCCGAGGATGACGAGGCATGCGGTGATCGCCGGGGCGAGCACCAGGCCGATCGGGCCCCAGAGCACCGCCCAGAAGGCGGAGGACAGGACCAGTGCCAGGGGCGTGACGCCGGTGCTGTGGCCGAACAGCCAGGGCTCCATCGCGTAGCTGATGACCACATCGACCACGATGAAGAGGGCCAGGACCATCAGGACAGTGTTCCAGCCCTCGGTGGTGGCAAAGGCGACGACCAGCGGGAAGACCAGGGACAGGGGCGCGCCGAGGAAGGGGATGAAGCGCAGCACGAAGCCCAGCGCGCCCCAGAGCGGCGCATTGGGCACCCCGATCAGCCACAGCCCGAGGCTCATGGACAGGCCGAAGAGGCCGTTGACCATCACCTGCATCAGCAGGAAACGGCCCAGCCGCCCGGTGGTGTCGGACATGGCCACTGTGGTGCGGTGCAGTTCATGCAGGCCGGCGAGGCGGAGCGCGCGGTCGCGCACATCTTCCCGCTGGATGAGGATGAAGGTCATCAGCAGCAGGGTCATCGCCAGGGTGGCAAGCGGGCCCACGACCATGCCGATGAAGCTCAGCACCGTTTCATAGGGGGCGGCCTGGGGGGCGGCGACGGTCACCACGGCGGTGGAGGGGGCGGCGGTCTCGGTTGCGGCGCCGAGGCGGTGGAGGAGGCGGAAAAACCCATCGATGGGGCCCGAGCCCTGGCTGAGCGCCTGGAGCTTGCTGCGGAGAACGGATTCATATTCAGGCAGGGCGCCCGCAAGCGACAGGGCCTGGCTCACGACCAGGTAGATCATCCCCCCCGCGACCGCGACGAACACCGCCATGGTGAACAGCACGGTGGGGATGCGGGGCACGCCGCGGCGCTCGATCCAGGCGACCATGGGCAGGGCGGCGATGGTGAGCAGCAGGGCGAGGGCCAGCGGGGCGAGGACGGCGCGGCCGAGGTAGATGGCGGCGATGATGCCGCCGATCAGCAGCAGGCGTATCGGCAGCGAGTTGGCCACTGCGATGGGGGGGAGAAATGGCGGCATTGAGCGACCTTGGGAACGTTATTGGGGGGGTGAACGCGGCTGCGGGGAGCGCGTTGCGCGCGGTGTTCAGCGTGGGCGAAATTTCATTGCGCGACACCAAGGCCAGTGCGGGAGTGATGGGGTTGGCGGCAGGTGGGGCGACGGTGGCATTGGTTGGCGGAGGTGCGCCGCGAGGCGGCGTGCGAGGTGCAAGATGCCGTCCTGGCGCCGGCTTGCCCGCGGTGGAGGCATGGTTGGATGCCGCGCGGTTGACAGCCGAGGCAGAGCGGCATTAATCCGCGCGCTCCGGGTGGTTTGCCCGGGAGGGGCTTGCCCCTGGATTTGGCGGTGTAGCTCAGCTGGTTAGAGCACGGCACTCATAATGCCGGGGTCGGCGGTTCAAGTCCGCCCGCCGCTACCAATACTTACTACCGTTATCCACAGGCTCTCTCTCCTTCGGGGCTTCACCGGGGCTTCAGCAGCGCTGAGTCATAATCCCGGGTGGCCGACACCATGGCGCAGAGGCAGGTCGTCGTCTCAGGGGCAAACCCTGCTGGACAAGACCCCGTCCCGGCCTTCGAATTCATCAGCGTGCACCATGCCGAGTTCCCCATCCATCTCATGGCCCGTGTGCTGCGGTCTTAGCCTCCCGCTACTATGCTTGGCGCCGCCGGCCGGCCTCGGCCCATGCCCAGGCCGATGCCGTCCTTCAGCATGGATCGTCGCGATCCGGC
>JBKJNV010000514.1:0-4739 GCA_046593435.1 Roseomonas sp. | reverse complement strand
ACGGTTCATGCACCAGGGCATGACGAGTTCCGACGTGCTGGACACCGCGCTTGCGGTGCAGATGACGCGGGCGGCGGATTTGATCATCGCCGATCTCGACGCGCTGCTGGCGGCGCTGCGCTTGCGCGCTTTCGAGCACAAGTTCACCCCCACCATCGGCCGCAGCCACGGCATCCATGCCGAGCCCACGACCTTCGGGTTGAAGCTTGCGGGCCATTACGCGGAATTCGCGCGCAACCGGGCGCGGATGGTCACCGCCCGCGCCGAGATCGCGACCTGTGCGATCTCCGGCCCGGTGGGCACGCAGGCTTCGGTGCACCCCTCGGTGGAGGCGCATGTCGCCGCCGCGCTGGGCCTGGCGGTGGAGCCGC
This sequence comes from Roseomonas sp., assembly GCA_046593435.1. Taxonomy (GTDB): domain Bacteria; phylum Pseudomonadota; class Alphaproteobacteria; order Acetobacterales; family Acetobacteraceae; genus Plastoroseomonas. The sequence continues at coordinate 4,368 of JBKJNV010000514.1, read as the reverse complement.
ATTCGACGCAGGTGATCCCGCGCGACCGGCATGCGGCCTTCTTCGCGGCGCTCGCCATCACCGCCTCGGGCATTGAGCGCCTGGCGACCGAGGTGCGGCACTTGCAGCGGAGCGAAGTGCGCGAGGCGGAGGAGTTCTTCCACCCCGGGCAGAAGGGCAGTTCATCCATGCCGCACAAGCGCAACCCGGTGCTGAGCGAGAACATCACCGGGCTTGCGCGGCTGGTGCGCGGCTATGTGGTGCCTGCGCTGGAGAATGTGACGCTGTGGCATGAGCGCGACATCTCGCATTCCTCGGTGGAGCGGGTGATCGGGCCGGATGCGACGATTGCGCTGGATTTTGCGCTGAACCGGCTGACGGGAATGATGGAGAAGCTGGTCATCTACCCCGAGCGCATGCGCCAGAACCTCGATTCATTGGGTGGCGTGGTGCACAGCCAGAAGGTGCTTTTGGCCCTCACCCAGGCGGGGATGAGCCGGGAGAGCGCCTATGCCGCCGTGCAGCGCGCCGCGATGGCGACCTGGACGACGCTGGGTGCGCCGGGCGCGCGGGATTTCCGCGCCCACCTGCTCGACGATGCGGAGGTGTCGGCGCTGATGGATGGCGCGGCGTTGGATGGGGCGATGGACCCGGCGCGCGATTTCGTGAGCGTGGAGGCGATTTTCACGCGTGTTTTCGGGCCTTAATCGGCACAGGAAGACCCCGGATCGGACACGGCGTCGCCAAGGTTTTGACACGCTCCGGGGGCCAAATCCGCCCCGTTCGAAGGAGGTTGCCATGTCTGGTTCCGTTTCGCTCAAGCTTCTCGCCATGGGTGCCGTGGCGCTCGGTGGGCTCGCGTTGATGCCGAGCGAGGCCTCGGCGGATGGCTGGCGCCATCGCGGCCACGGCCACGGCTACGGCCATGAACGCGGCTGGCGCGGCCCGCCGCCGCGCGCCTATTACGCCCCGCCGCCGCGGGCCTATTACTACGCCCCGCCGCGCTACGTGTATGCGCCGCCGCCGCCGCCGCGGCACTGGGGTTACGAGCCGCGCTACTACCGCTACTGAACGTGACGTCGGGCGCGCGCCGCCGGCCTCAGCCGGCGGCGGCGTCGCCACAATAGGGGTTGGACCGACGCTCCACGCCGAAGCTGGACCCCGGGCCGTGGCCGCACAGGAAGGCGATGTCGTCGCCGAGCGGAAACAGCTTCGTGCGGATCGCGTGGACCAGGGCCGCGCCGTCGCCATAGGGAAAGTCGGTGCGCCCGACGGAGCCTTGGAAAATCACATCTCCGACAAAAGCGATGCCGAGTGAGACCGAAGTGAAGACCAGGTGACCGGGCGTGTGGCCCGGGCAGTGCCAGATGTCGAAGCTTTCCTCGCCTATCGTGATGGTCTCGCCCTCGGCCAGATAGCGCGTGGGTTGCAGCCCGCGCAGCCCGGTGATGCCGAAGCGCGCGCCCTGTTCGGGCAGCGCGGCGAGCAGCGGCGCGTCCTCGATCCCCGGCCCGAGCACCGGCACGGACAGCGCCTCGGCAAGTTCGGTCGCACCGCCGGCATGGTCCAGATGCCCGTGGGTCAACACGATCTTGTCCACCAGCACCCCATGCTGCGCGATCGCGGCGCGGATTTCGGCCACGTCGCCGCCGGGGTCGATGACCACGCCGCGCCGTGTCGTCTCGTCCCAGACAAGGGCGCAGTTCTGCTCGAAGGGGGTGACGGGGATGATGGCGACGGCAAGGGGCATCGGGACCTCGTGAATGGTGCGGGCAGGGTGGACCGCAGGTTGGATGAGGGGAAGCGATCTTCACCCTTTCTCAAGGGCCATGGGTGGAAATGAGGCACGCACTCACGCGGAGAGACTATGGCCTCTTTTCAGTTCTCGGCTGTTACCGGGACGACATTTGTGTTCAACACCCTTGCCGACCAGCTGGTGTTCGGCGCGGATGATCTTGCCGGCAACCTGCGCTTCCTCGACAGCGCCGGCGGGCTGATCGTCAGCCTGGGCGGGCAAAGCGTGACGCTGTCCGGCGCGACGTTCTCCGGCCTGCGGTCGAGCAATTTCAGCTTTCCCAATGGCGGCCAGGCGCAGTTCGACAGTTCCAACTCGGACAGCCGGACGGGCTCCGGCACGTCGGATTTCCTTGGGATGAACGCGGGCGGCAATGACAGCATCGTGGCCGGCGGCGGCGATGACATCTTCTGGGCCAACGGCAGCTTCACAGCGGCGGACCGGCTCGATGGCGGGGCGGGCACCGCGGACATGCTGCGCATCTCGGGCACCACCACGGCGCAGCTGACCAGCACGTCGCTGGTCCGGGTGGAGCGGATCGAGATCGCGTCGGGCAATACGCGCATCGACCTCGCTGCCAACACCGCATCCTCGGCGACGCCGGCGGCGGGCGCGCTGTTCACCATCGATGGTCGCGCCCTGACCACGCATTGGCTGCGCGTCGAAGGTGGGGCGGAGCTGACCGCGGGCATGGCGCTGCTCGGCGGCGGGCAGGCCGATACGCTGGTCGGCGGCGGCGGCGGCGATACGCTGCTCGGTGGGCTGGGGCATGACAGCCTGATCGGGGGCGGCGGCAATGACACGCTGCGCGGGGGTGCGGGTTCGGACACGCTCATCGGCGGCGCGGGGGCGGATGTCTTTGCGCTGGATGAGGCGACCGACATCACCGCGCCCACGCTCACCGACCTGATCGTGGGGTTCGAGGGCGCGGGCGTGGCGGGCGGCGACCTCATCGCGCTGCCGCCGGGCACCGCCTTCGCGCGGCCGCTGCGCTTCAGCCTCGATCCGGTGCCCTTCGCCTTCACCGGCTATGGCGCCACCACGCCGCAGATGCCCGCCTTCATGATCAATGATGGCTACGCCGATGTGGTGTGGACGCTGGCGTCGGACCCGAACTACCGCTTCCTCGTCTGGGTCGATGGCAATGACAATGGGCTGTTCGACGTCACGGATATGCTCATCCGCGTGGGCCAGGCGGCCGGGGAGACGGTGCCGCGCCTGGGGCCGGATGATTTCGCGGTGGATTTCGCCGGCTACCTCGGCTCCGCCGGCAATGACTGCCTGGTCGGGCGCGCTGTGCAGGATGACGTGATCTACGGCATGGATGGCCAGGACACGCTGGTCGCCGGCGCGGGGGTCAATGTCCTCGATGGCGGCAATGGCCAGGACAGCCTGGTGGGCGGCGCCCTGTATGATGAGCTCTATGGCGCCGCGGGTGCCGATACGCTCGATGGCGGCGGCGGTGGCGACGTGCTGTTCGCGGGCGATCCGGGCTGGCCCGAACGCGAGGATGGCACCACGCGCAACCTCCTGATCGGCAATACCGGCGACGACCAGGTCTATGGCGGCGCGGGTGCCGACACCCTGCTCGGTGGCGATGGCGATGATCTGGTCTGGGCGGATGGTGGCGCCGACAGCCTCGATGGCGGGGATGGCGCGGACACGCTGTTCGCGGGTTCGGGCGGGGATACGCTGCGGGGCGGGGCGGGGGTAGACCAGATCGCGTTCGACCTGACGCTCGGCCTTGCGCTCTCGCCCCCGGCGGGGATGGCGCTGCTGGTGGATTTCGACCCCGGGGCCGGGGAGATCATCGCGCTGGGGGCGGAGGACGGGCTGCTGAACGGGCCGGCGGGATTCGCCTCCATCGGCTTCGGCGGCGTGCTGGCGGCACGCGACGTCTCGGCGCCGCCGCTGCCGGGGATGGCGCTGCCGGGCAGCGGGGCCGCGGATAATCCTTACACGGTGTGGTGGGTGCCCGCGCTGGCCGGTGGGGTTGCCGCCGGAGGGTGGGTGCTGATCGACCTCGACCGCGACGGCCAGCTCTCCTCGCCCGATTTCCTGCTGCGCGTGCTCTCCGGCATTGCAGACCCGCGGGCCGCCTTTGGCGCGGCCCTGGTCCAGACCGTCCAGGGAACCGATGCGGCGGAACGGCTGGATGCCTATGCGCTGGGCGGGTTCGTGATGGGCTATGGCGGCGGCGATACGGTGGTGGGGGCGGCGGGCTTCGACACGCTCGATGGCGGCGAGGGCGCCGATACCCTGGCCGGCGGGGGCGGCAATGACAGCATCGATGGCGGGGGCGGGGCCGACACCATGCTGGGTGGGACCGGCGATGACCTGCTGCGCGTGAACGATGCGGGCGACCGCAGCGTGGAAAGTGCCGGGGAGGGGGCCGACACGGTGCTTGCCTCCGCCAGCCACTATCTCGGCGCCAATATCGAGGTGCTGGTGCTTGGAGAGGGCGCGGGCGACCTGTTCGGCGTGGGCAATTCCTCCTCCAACCTGTTGATGGGTAATTCCGGATCCAACCTGCTGATCGCCCATGACGGCGCGGATACGGTGCTGGGTGGCGGCGGGCGCGACCTGCTGTTCGG
>JBKJNV010000495.1:0-5670 GCA_046593435.1 Roseomonas sp. | reverse complement strand
CAGTTCCAGGCACATCTGGTAGGCGTTGTGCGCCGCGACGCAGGCGGGGCCAAGCTTCTGCAGCACGATGGTCTCAAGCTCGCTCAGCAGCGCGAAGCTGCCGCCGATATACAGGATAGGGTCGCCGGCGCCGACCCAGGTCCCCTCCTCATGCGGCAGCTCGATGGCGAATTCGGTGCCCCGGTTCGCCGCGACCGCGCGCAGGAAATCGAGTGCCAGGCGCGGGGCGGAGATCACGGGTCGGCGGAGGAAGACTGCGTAGGTCACCTGGCAGTCGCCGAATTTCTCGACCACGGCGCGGGTGCGCTTGAAGTAGCTGTCGGTCCGCGCCGAAATCGCGGCGTCGGAGGTCTCCGACGCCGCGTCCGCGATGGTCACTGAGCCGCGACCGCGTGGGCGGGAACGCGCCGCGCCTTCAGCTCCTCGGCAATCAGGAAGGCAAGTTCGAGGGACTGCTCGGCGTTCAGGCGCGGGTCGCAGAAGGTCGCGTAATTCTCCGACAGGTTCACCTCGGAGAGGTTGTGCGCGCCGCCCAGGCATTCGGTGACGTCGGAGCCGGTCATCTCGACATGGACGCCGCCCGCGACGGACCCTTCCGCCTCGTGCACGTCAAAGAAGCCGCGCACCTCGCCCAGGATCGAATCGAAGTTGCGCGTTTTGTAGCCGCCAACCGTGGTGGTGTTGCCGTGCATCGGGTCGCACAGCCAGGTGACGTTGCGCCCGGCGCGGTGCAACGCGCGCACCAGGGGGGGAAGCTTCGCCTCCACCTTGTCCGCGCCCATGCGCGCGATGAGCGTCAGGCGCCCGGCCTCATTGCCCGGGTTGAGGATGTCGGTGAGGCGCACGAGCTCGTCCGCATCCATCGACGGGCCGCACTTCATGCCGATGGGGTTCTTCACGCCGCGGAGGAATTCCACATGCGCGCCATCGGGCTGCCGCGTGCGGTCGCCGATCCAAAGGAAATGCGCCGAGCACGCGTAGGTGTCGCCGGAGGTGGAATCCACCCGCGAGAGCGCCTGCTCGTAGGGCAGCAGCAGGCTTTCGTGGGAGGTATAGAAATCCGTCTCGCGCAGTTGCGGGGCATCCGCCATGCCGCAGGCCTGCATGAAGCGCAGCGTCTCATCGATGCGGATGGTGAGGTCCGCATAGCGCGAGGCGAGCGGGGAGCGTTCGACGAAGCCGAGGTTCCAGCGGTGCACCTGGTGCAGGTCGGCATAGCCGCCGGTCGCGAAGGCGCGCAGCAGGTTCAGCGTGCCGGCCGATTGCATGTAGGCGAATTCCATCCGCGCGGGATCGGGGATGCGCGCCTCGGGCGTGAAGTCCGGCCCGTTGATGATGTCGCCGCGATAGGATGGCAGCGTGACGCCATCCTTGGTCTCGCTGTCGGATGAGCGCGGCTTGGCGAATTGCCCCGCCATGCGGCCGAGCTTCACCACGGGGAGGGAGGCGCCGAAGGTGAGCACCACGGCCATCTGCAGCAGCACCCGGAAGGTGTCGCGGATGGTGTTCGCGGTGAAATCGGGAAAACCTTCGGCGCAATCGCCGCCCTGCAACACGAAGGCCTGACCCTCGCCGGCGCGGGCCAGTGCCGCCTTCAGGCGCCGCGCTTCGCCGGCGAAAACCAGCGGCGGAAATCGCGCGATCTTGGCTTCCATGGCAGAGAGGGCGGCCATGTCGGGGTAATCCGGCACCTGCCGGATCGGCATCTGCCGCCAGCTCTCCGGGCTCCAGCCACGCGCAGTCATCGATTTCAGGCTCCGTGTTGACGGGGCGAAGCATAGCGCCCGTGATCCGTGCCGGGAAGCGCGGCCTCCGCGGGGCAGGGTTCAGGCGTGCGCCATGCTGACGCGTCCTGCAGGGCGCGAGCCCGAATGGGCGAAGGCCGGCCGTCCGGCGGAAGGCAAGCGCGTGGAACGCGCCGCTTGAGGGCAAGCAAATGCCTCAGACGCCGACCTCCCTTGTGCGGGTGCGGAGCGTCACGAACTCCTCGGCCGCTGTGGGGTGGATGCCGATGGTGCGGTCGAAATCCTCCTTGGTTGCGCCCATGCCCACCGCGATGGCGATGCCCTGCATGATCTCGCCGGCATCCTCGCCCAGCATGTGGACGCCGAGGACGCGCCGGCTGCGCTGGCAGACCACCAGCTTCATCAGCGTCTTGCGTCCCTCGCGGCCGGAGATGGTGTGGCGCATGGGCGTGAAGCGGGTGACGTAGATGTCGGCCGGGCCGCGCGCGGCGGCCTCGGCTTCCGTGAGGCCCAAGGTCGCGATCGGGGGGGTGGTGAAGACCGCGGTCGCGACATTCTCATAGCTGGCGCGGCGCGGCTTGTTGCCGAACAGCGTGTCGGCCAGCGCGTGCCCCGTGGCGGTGGCCATGGGGGTGAGGTTCAGCCGGTCGATTACGTCGCCCAGGGCATAGATATTGGGCTGGCTGGTGCGGTGGTCGTCATCGACGATGATCGCGCCGTGGTCGTTCACCGCGACCCCGGCGGCCTCAAGCCCCAGCCCCTTGGTGTTCGGCGCGCGGCCGGTGCACATGAATACCGCATCCGCTTCCCGAACGAAGTTGTTCGACAGGCTCAGCAGGATCTGGTCGCCGGCGCGGGCGATGCGCGTGGGTGCCGCATCCGGGTTCATGGTGATGCCCTGCGCGCCCATCGCCTCGACCACGGCGCCGCGCACATCCACATCGAAGCCGCGCAGCGGCAGGGGCGCGCGATAGACCACATCCACCGCCGCACCCAGGCCGCGCAGGATGCAGGCGAATTCCAACGCGATGTAGCCGGCGCCGATCACCACGACACGCTTGGGCAGCGCCTTGAGCGTGAACAGATCATCCGAGATCAGCGCCAGCTCGGCGCCGGGAATGTCGAGCCGGGTGGGGGTGCCGCCGGTGCCGATGAGGATGCGCTCGGCGGTGACGCGCTGGTCGCCCATGGCGATGGTGTTGGCGTCGATCAGCGTCGCGCGCGCATCGAAGCTGGTCACCCCGGCGCCCTTGAGCAGGGTGCCGTAGATGGCCGAAAGCCGCGTCACCTCCCGGTCCCGCGCCGTGGCCAGCTTGGCCCAGTCATGGCCCTTCACCTCGATGTCCCAGCCGAAGCCGCGGGCATCCTCGGCCGCCCCGCCGTATTCGGAGGCGTTGACCATCAGCTTCTTGGGCACGCAGCCGACATTGACGCAGGTGCCGCCCCAGAAGCGCTCCTCCGCGATGCCGACGCGGGCGCCGTGCTGGGCCGCGATGCGGGCGCTGCGCACGCCAGCGGAGCCGCCACCGATGACGAAGTAGTCGAAATCATAGGTCTGCATCGGTGGTCTTCTCACGCTTGGGTGTGGAGCATGGTACGGCCGGCGCTGGCCGCCAAGCCATGCGCCGCCCGCTACCGGCAACCTAGCCGCGACTGATCAAGTCCCGATGCCGCCGATCGCGAGGTACTTCACCTCCAGGTATTCCTCGATCCCATACAGGCTGCCCTCGCGGCCCAACCCGCTTTCCTTCACGCCCCCGAAGGGCGCGACCTCGGTCGAGATGATGCCCTCATTGATGCCGATCATGCCGCTTTCGATCGCCTCGGCCACGCGGAAGATGCGGCCGATGTCGCGCGCGTAGAAATAGGCGGCCAGGCCGAAGGGCGTGTCGTTGGCCAAGCGGATGGCCTCCTCCTCGGTGTGGAAGCGAAACAGGGGGGCTACCGGCCCGAAGGTCTCCTCGGTGAAAATCTTCGCGTCGTGCGGGACTTCCGACAGGATGGTCGGCTGGAAGAAATTGCCGCCATTGCCGTGGCGCTTGCCGCCCGTGACGATCTGGGCGCCGCGCCCGACCGCGTCGGCGATATGCTCCTCCACCTTCTTCACCGCATCCGCATTGATCAGCGGGCCCTGGGTCACGCCAGGCTCCATGCCGTTGCCGACCTTGAGCGCCTCGACCGCCGTCTTCAGCTTGGCCTTGAAGGCATCATAGACGCCGTCCTGCACCAGCAAGCGGTTGGCGCAGACGCAGGTCTGGCCGGTGTTGCGGTACTTCGACGCCATCGCCCCTTTGACCGCCTCATCCAGGTCCGCGTCGTCGAAGACGATGAAGGGGGCGTTGCCGCCCAGTTCCATCGAGGTCTTCTTGATCGTGCCCGCGCATTGCTCGAGCAGCTTGCGGCCGACTTCGGTGGAGCCCGTGAAGGTCAGCTTGCGCACCAGCGGGTTCGAGGTCAGCTCGCCGCCCACCGGACCCGACGGGCCGGTGATGATGTTGCACACGCCGCGGGGCATGCCCGCGCGCTCGGCCAGCACAGCGATGGCGAGTGCCGAGAACGGCGTCTGCGAGGCGGGGCGGATGACGCCCGTGCAGCCCGCGGCCCAGCCGGGGCCGGTCTTGCGCGTGATCATCGCGGCTGGGAAATTCCACGGCGTGATCGCGGCGAAGACGCCCACCGGCTCCTTCGTCACGATGATGCGGCGGCCCTTCATGTTCTGCGGAATGGTCTCGCCATAGATGCGCTTGGCTTCCTCGGCGAACCATTCGAGGAAGCTCGCGGCATAGGCGATCTCGCCCTTGCTTTCGGCGAGCGGCTTGCCCTGCTCGGCGGTCATGATGGCGGCCAGGTCGTCGGTGTTCACGATCATCAGGTCGAACAGGCGGCGGAGGATGGCGCTGCGCTCCTTGGCCAGCATCGCGCGCCAGGCGGGAAGGGCGGCGTGCGCGGCCTCGATGGCGCGGCGGGTTTCGGCGGCGCCGAGGGCGGGGACGACGCCGACGAGCTCGCCATTGGCGGGGTTGCGCACCTCGATGGTCTTACCGTCGTCGGCCTGGATCCAGGCGCCATCCACATAATTCGCTTGGCGGAAAAGATCGGGGTCGCGCAGCGGGAGTTTGGCGGTGGCGTCGAGCATGGGGGGTCCTCCGGGTTTTCCGCATGATAGGCCTCGCGGGGGCCGCTTGTCAGGGGTGGTGCGCGCAACCTCGCGTCAGGCGCGGCGTTACAGTTTCGCACCGGCACGGGGCCGGCGTAGCATCGCGCGGAGCCTGGCCATGCCCCTTGGAACCATCATTCTCATCGTGCTTGTGCTGCTGCTGGTCGGCGCGCTGCCGAGCTGGGGGTATAGCCGTGCCTGGGGCCCCTACCCGTCCGGGCTGATCGGCATCGTCCTGGTCGTCGTCGTGGTGCTGCTGCTGACCGGGCGACTCTGAACCCATTCGACAACCGGCGCGTGATGGTTTCTCCTGGGCCGAAGAACGCCCAGGGGAAACACCATGCCGACCGATGCCACGCATGATCCGCAGCTGCGATCGCGCGTCGAAGCCGCCAATGTCGATGGCTGCGACTTCCCCATCCAGAACCTGCCGCTGGGCATCTTTTCTACACCGGGTTCCGCGATGCGCGGCGGCATCGCCATCGGCGACCAGATCCTGGATATCGCGGCTGCCCGTGTTGCCGGGCTACTGACCGGGCCGGCTGCCTATGCCGCCGAAGGCGAGACGCTCAACCCGCTAATGGCGCTGGGCAATGATGCCGCCGCCGCGCTCCGCGCACAGGCCCAGGCATTGCTGGCCGAGGGTGCCACCGCCGCGCTGCCGCTGGTGCCGATGGCGGGTGCCACGATGCACCTGCCGGCGGCCATCGGCGCCTTGGGCCAGCAACGCCTGGGCTTCGGCGCGCAGCGCCGCTGCGGCGTCATTGC
>JBKJNV010000061.1:0-3102 GCA_046593435.1 Roseomonas sp. | reverse complement strand
TGGAAGCGCGGGGTCAGTGCGGTCAGCCGGCCATCGGTGAGGAAGCGGTGGTTCTCGCCATCCTGGTCCATGATGGCGAGGCGCCGGATGCGGCGGTCGCGCGGGCCGGCTTCGCTGATGTAGACCACGCGCGTGTCGAAATAGCCCTTCTCGCCCAGCAGCCGCTCATAGATGGCATCCGAGATGAGGTGCGCGATGCGGCGCCAATTGGCGTTGGGCGCGCTGAAGGCGGTGCCCTGCAGCTGGGTTTCAGGGTTCACGTCCCACAGGCGGAATTCCACGCGCACCTGGTCGCCGCGGGTCTCGACGCGGCCGGTGGTCAGCGCCTGCGCGCCGATCAACCGCCAATCCTGGAAACGCGGCGTCTGCGCGGCGGCCTCGGCGGTCTGGATGAAGGCCTGGCGGTCCACCGGGCGGAACAGCCCTGAATTGCGCAGGTTCGCCTGCACCACGCGCGCGATCTCGCGCCCCAGCCGCTCGCCATCGCCCGAGCCGGCGAAATCCGGGATGGCGATGGGAAGGGGGTCGGTCCGCGCGCGGGTGATGTCGATCACCGCGCCGCGTGCTGCTGGCGCGGACTGCGCGAGCGCTGCGAGCGGGGTGGCGAAGATGCCGGGTGCGACGAGTCCGCCGAGCAGGGCGTGGCGGCGGGAGATGCCTGTGGTGTTCATCGGGAGACGAGCCCTCTCGGGTTGAAGCGGAAGACCGAAGCCTGGACCTCCGCGATTTTGTCGCGTGGGATGCGCAGCGCGGCGCAGCGCGTATCCGTCAACGCGCGACGCGCCTGTTCGAACACGGCCCGCGCGCGCGGATCAGCGGGCGGGCTGCCGGAGGCGGCCACCGCATTGCGGATCACGCCCTGCCCGTCGACCTGCACGCGCAGCTCGACGACGATGGTGTTGAGCCCGACCATGCCCGCATCCACCGACCAGCATTCGCTGATCTGCTCGGCGATGGCGCGTATTTCGCCAGCGGTCAGCGTCGAATTCCCGGTGAGCGCGCCGCCTCCGGCGACCGGGGCGGATTGCGGGTTGGGGCGTGCGCGCGGCGCCTCGGTCTGCGGCTGGGTGGTGCGCAGGCGGTCGAGCGTGTTGAGCACGGAGGAGGAGCGCTCCTGCGGTCGGGCGACCGGCGGTGTCGAGGCCGTTCCGGGCGCGGTGGCCGGCTGCGGCGGCGTCACCGGCGTGGGCGGCAGCGGCAGCGGGTCAGGGCGCGGCGGCGCGGGCGTGGGGGTTGCCTGCTGCGGCTGCGCCGGCGCAGGCCGTGCGGGGGCGGGCGGCGGCGGCGGTTGGAATGGGATGGCCTGCGCACTCGGCGCAGGCGGTGGCGGCGTCGGCAGTGCTTGGGCCGCTGGCGCCTGGGCGGAGGCCGGCGGCATCGGGCGCGGCGGCGGCGGTGCGGGCGGTGCGGCGGCGGTTGCCGGGGCGGGCGGTGGCGGGGGTGGCGGCGGGGGCGGCGCCGTCACCTGGTTGGGGCGTTGCTCGGGCGCTTCGGGGCGCGGTGGCGCGGTCACCGGGTTGGGTGCGGGCACCGGGGCGGGGCGCTCGCCCTGGGCTTGCTGCGGCGCCTCGGTGGAGATCACCTCAACCGAGATGCCGGTCTCCTGCGGCTCAGGGATCGGGCGCGCCAACGCGAACAGCGCGCCGATCGCCAGCACCGTCAGGTGCAGCGCCAGCGACACGGCGCCCCAGCGCGGCAGGCGGTCGCGATTATCCAGTCCGTACCCGAAGCCGAAGGTGCTCGCGGACACGGCGCTGCCTGCTCAGCGCTGCGGGCGCGGGCGCGCCGGGGCGGCGGCGGGCGCGGCCGGGGTTGCGGCAGGGCGTCCGGCCGGCGCCTCGGTCAGCAGCGCGACGCGGGTAAATCCGGCGGTGGCGATGGTTCCCATCACCTCCATCACCCGCCCGTAGTTGATGCCGCGGTCGCCGCGCACGAAGATGCGTCGCTCGGGCTGGCCCGCGGCTTGACCGGGTTGGTTCGCCAGGATGGCGCGCAGCTGCCCCACAAGGCCTTCCAGCGGCACCTCGGTTTCCTGGAGGAAGATCTTGCCCTCGGTGTTGACCGAGATGGTCAGCGGCTCGGTCTCCTGGTTCATCGGCTGCGCGGATGTGCGCGGCAGGTCGATCGGCACGCCCACCGTCATCAGCGGCGCCGCCACCATGAAGATGATGAGCAGCACCAGCATCACATCGACCAGCGGCGTGACGTTGATCTCGGCCATCGGGCGGTAGCGGGAACGCCCCGTCGCGCGGCCTCCGAGGGAGACGGGCACCGGGCTACTCCGCCGCCTGCGCGGCGCGCGGCTGCGCGGCCGCTGCCGCCGCCTGGTCCGCCTGGCGCGACACGATGGCCGCGAATTCGGTGGCGAAGCTTTCCAGCCGTGCCGCGAAGCGCGCGAGGTCGGTGTTGATCTTGTTGTAGGCGAGCACCGCCGGGATGGCGGCCACCAGCCCGATGGCGGTGGCGAACAGCGCCTCCGCGATCCCCGGCGCGACCACCGCGAGGTTGGTGTTCTGCATCCCCGCGATGGCAGCAAAACTGTTCATGATGCCCCAGACCGTACCGAACAGGCCGATGAACGGCCCGACCGAGCCGACCGAAGCCAGGAACACCATCCAGCGTTCCATCCGCTCCAGTTCGCGCCCGATGGTGACGGACATCGCGCGCTCGACCCGCTCCTTCGCGCCGGCCACTGCCGCGCCGGTGAGGTTGGCGCTGCGGCGCCACTCCCGCATCGCGGCGCCGAACACGGCGGCCATCGGGTGGGTGGGGGCTTCGCCCTCACGCTGGAACAGCTCGTCGAGGCTGCCGCCGGACCAGAACTTGTCCTCGAAGGCATCGGCGGCGCGGTTGGCGCGGCGCATCGAGGTGACCTTCTCGAACACGATGGCCCAGACCCAGACGCTGGCCAGCAGCAGGCCGAGCATGACAGCCTTGACCACCCAATCAGCCTGCAGGAACAGGCCCCAAAGCGACATGTCATGTGCCAGTTGCGGCAGGCCAGCGGTATTCACGGTGCGGTCCAAACGGAACCCTCCTTCAACGACATCACGATGGAGCGGACTCCGCCGCTTTCTGCGCTTCCTGCGCGCCGCTACGGAA
>JBKJNV010000306.1:0-4147 GCA_046593435.1 Roseomonas sp. | reverse complement strand
TAGGTGCCGCCCTTCATGTCGCAGATGCCCGGCCCGTAGCACAGCGGGCCCTCGACCCGGATCGGCAGGTGGGTCAGCGTCCCGATGGGATGCACCGTGTCCAGATGCGCGAGGATGAGGATGCCAGGTGCTGCGTCGCCGAGCGGGTGGGGGAATCGGGCACGCACGCAATCGCCCAAGCCCATGCGGCCGGGGATGCGGTCGATCCGCGCACCCAGCAGTGCCAGGTCCCGCCCCGCGAGGTCCATCATGCGGTTGACCGCGGCCGCGTCGAAGGTGGGGCTTTCGCAGGCGACCCAGCCCTTCAGACCCGCAAGGATGGTGTCGGTGTCGAACGGCAGGGCGATGGCGGCTGCGTGGGTCATCGGTCGGGGCTCCGGGCGGAAAGCCGCAGCCTGACGGCGCGTGGCGCGATGGGCAAGACGCCGCAACGGGCAAAGGGGATGTCATGCGAGCCGCGGCGCTGGGCAAGGCGGGGGCGCCGGCGCAACATGCCACCGATTGTGATGGAGAGAGGCGGATGCGGATACTGGTCTCGAACGCGAACATGACGCAGGCGATCACCGATGCCTGCGCGGCGAGTGCGCGTCGCGCGGCGGCGGCTGGGACCGAGATCATCGCCGCCACGCCGCGCTTCGGGGCCGCGGTCATCAGCAGCCGGGTGGAGAACATCATCGCCGGGCACGCGCTGCTGGAGACCATCGCGCCCTATGCCGGCCAGGTGGATGCGGTGGTCCTCGCCGTGAGCCACGACACGGCGCTGGAAGCCGCACGCCAGCTGATGCCCTGCCCGGTGGTCGGCATGACCGAGGCCGCGTGTTTCACCGCCTGCATGATCGGCGGCCGCTTTGGCCTGGTCACCTTCGGCAATGCCGAAACCTACCGGGAGTTGATCGCGCGGCATGGGTTGAGCAGCCGGCTTGCGGGGACGGCCGTGGTCGATGTCGCAGCCCCCCAGGCAGTCAGCGAGCCGGAGATGGTGGCCGAAAAGCTGCTGCCGCAGATCGCCGCACTGGCCGCCGCGGGGGCCGATAGCGTGATCCTGGCGGGTGCCGCGCTCGCGGGCTTCGATGAGCGGCTGCGCGGCCGCGCCGTAGTCCCGCTGCTCGACGGCATCGCCTGTGCCGTTCGCTTCGCGGAAGGTCTGGCGCGTGCCGCGTATCCAAAACCCTCCGTCGGGAGTTACGCCCCCGTGCGCGGGCGCAGCCTCGCGGGCGTGGACTCCGGATTGGCGGGGTTGTTGGGATAGCGGGAGGGTAGGCCATGCGCCTCGATGACAGTCGCGAAAGCAGCAATGTCGATGACCGGCGTGGCCAGCGTGGCGGCGGCGGTGGGCGAATGGTGGTGGGCGGCGGAATCGGTGGCGTGCTGCTGCTGCTGGCGGCGCTGTTCCTGGGGATCGATCCCTCGGCGCTTCTGCAGGGCGGCGGCGGCGCGCCGACACAGCAATCCGACCGCGCGGCGCCGGGGCCGGATGACGCGCAGCGCCGCTTCGTCGCGCGCGTCCTGGGCGAGACCGAGGATGTGTGGCGCGCGATTTTCCAGCAATCCGGCCAGACCTACCGCGAGCCGGTGCTGGTACTGTTCTCGGGCAGCGTGCAGAGCGGGTGCGGGAATGCACCATCCTCGGTGGGGCCGTTCTACTGCCCAGCGGACCAGCGGCTGTACCTTGATCTCGATTTCCTGTCAGACATGCAGCGCCGCCTCGGCGCGCCGGGGGATTTCGCCGCCGCCTATGTGATCGCGCATGAGGTCGGGCACCATGTGCAAAACCTGGTGGGCGTGTTGCGCCGGGTGGAAGAGTTGCGCCGCGGCCGCGGCGAGGCGGAGGGCAATCGGCTTCAGGTGCGCGTGGAGCTGATGGCCGATTGCCTAGCGGGCCTGTGGGCGCGCAATGCGCAGAACGCACGCGGCATCATGGAGAGCGGCGACCTGGAGGAAGCCCTCGGCGCGGCGGCGGCCGTCGGCGATGACCGATTGCAGCGCCGCGGCGGCGGCCAAGTGGTGCCCGACAGTTTCACGCATGGCAGCTCGGAGCAGCGGGTGCGCTGGTTCCGGCGGGGGTTTGAGCAGGGGACATTGGCGAGCTGCGATACGTTCTCAGGGGCGTAAGGACGCGGGCGTGGGATGCAAACATCCCTCGACCGCCCGCTGCGTCCGACCCTGAGGAAGACCTGGCGGTTCCATGCCGGCACGGCCACGCATGGTGCCGGCCTTGCCTACTCCAGCCGCGCCCCGGACCGCTGCACCACATCCGCCCAGCGCACCTGCTCGCTGCGCAGGAAGGCGTCGAAGGCGGCGGGCGTGGTGCCGCCATCGGGCGTGAGGCCGGGCGGTGCGGCGCCTAGCTCCTCCATGCGGCGGATGAAATCGGGCTCCTTCGTCACGGCGTTCAGCAGCCCGCCCAGGCGTTCCACCACCGGGCGCGGCGTCGCGGCCGGCGCCAGTACGCCGAACCAGGCCGTCGCCTCGAAGCCCTCCACACCCGCTTCGGCCAGCGTCGGCACATCGGGTAGCGCCGGCGAGCGCGCCCGCGACGTGACGCCGAGCGCGCGGATGCGGCCTTCGCGGATGAAGGGAATGGCGGAGGGAATGTTGTCCATCCCCACATCCACGCGGCCGGCGACCAACTCGGTCAGCACGGGGGCCGAGCCGCGGAACGGGATGTGCTGCATGCGCATGCCTGTCATCATGTTCAGCAGTTCGATGCAGATGTGCGGGCTGGTGCCGATGCCGGCCGTGCCGTAGTTCAGCGCGCCGGGACGGGCCGCGGCCAGGGCGATCAGTTCGCGCAGGTTCTGCGCCGGGGTGACGTTGGCCACCATCAGCACATTGGGCACCTGCGCGAGCAGGGCCACGCCGACCAGGTCCTCGGGTTTGTAGGGCATGCGCGCGCCATAGAGCGCGAAGTTGATCGCGCCGGTGCCGATGGTGGTCAGCAGCAGCGTATTGCCGTCGGGCTCGGCGCGGGCCACCACCTCGGCGCCGAGATTGCCGCCCGCACCGGCGCGGTTCTCGACCACGATCTGCTGGCCGAGCCGGGCGCCGAGGCGTTCGGCGGCCAGGCGCGCGATGAGGTCCGTGGTCCCGGCCGGGGTGAAGGGGACGATCAGGCGGATCGGGCGCGTGCTCTGGCCCCAGGCGAGGCGCGGGGCAACAAGGCCGGGGGCAGCGAGGCCAGCGGCGAGGACCGCGCGGCGTGTGGCGATCAGGCGCGTCATTCGACGGTGACCCGGGCGCGACGGACAACCTCGCCCCACTTCTCGATCTCGGCGGCGATGAAGCGGGAGAATCCCTCCGGCGAGGTGCCGCCATCGGGCGTGAGGTCCGGCGTCATCCCGCCCAGTTCCAGCAGGCGCCGCGCCGTCTCGGGTTCGCGGATGATGGCGTTCATCTCGGTGGAGACACGCTCGATGATCGGGCGCGGCAGGCGCGCCGGGCCCTGCACGCCGAACCAGGCGGTGGCCTCGACGCGCGGCAGCCCGGCCTCGGCCGTGGTCGGCACGTCAGGCAGCGCCGGGGAGCGGGTCGCCGTGGTGACGGCGAGCGCGCGCAAAAGCCCGCCGCGCAGATGCCCGATGACCGAGGGCAGATTATCCACCGCCACCTCGATCCGGCCCGCGATGCTTTCCTGCAGCATCGGGCCCGAGCCGCGGAAGGGCACGTGGGTCAGGTCGATCCCGGCATCGAGCTTGAGCAATTCGCCGGTCATGTGCAGTGAGGTGCCAATCCCCGAGGAGCCGATGTTGAGCTGTCCCGGGCGCGCCTTCGCATAAGCGACCAGCTCGGCCAGCGTGCGGACCGGCAAGGCGGGGCTGACGAAGATGGCGTTGGGCACCCGCAGCATCAGCCCGATCGCCGCAAGGTCCTCAGGCTTGTAGGGCATGCGCGCGCCATACAGCGAATAGTTGATCCCGCTCGAACTGACGGTGCACATCAGCAGCGAATAGCCGTCAGGGTCCGCCTTCGCGACGACGTCGGAGCCGACATTGCCCCCCGCGCCGGGGCGATTTTCCACGATCACATTCTGGCCAAGGCGCTGGGTCAGGCGTTCGGCCAGGATGCGCGCGGCGATATCGGTGGTCCCGGCAGGCGTGAACGGCACCACCAGGCGGATGGTACGGTTGGGCCAGGGCGCCTGCGCGAG
>JBKJNV010000194.1:0-5629 GCA_046593435.1 Roseomonas sp. | reverse complement strand
CCCAACGCTGGGCGCCTGGGGCCTGGGGTGGGAGGTCTGGTGCGACGGGATGGAGGTGACGCAGTTCACCTATTTCCAGCAGGTGGGCGGCATCGCCGGCACCTCGCAGGCGATGCCGCCGACCTGCTGGAAATAGGTGAACTGTGTCACCTCCATCCCGTCGCACCAGACCTCCCACCCCAGGCCCCAGGCGCCGAGCGTGGGGCTTTCCCAGTCATCCTCGACGAAGCGGATGTCGTGGACCATCGGGTCGATGCCGGGCTTCCGGTAGCTCTCGATCAGCAGCGCCTGCGGGTCGGCGGGCACCGGCTTCATGATGACCTGGTACTGGTAGTAGTGCTGCAGCCGGTTCGGGTTCTCGCCATAGCGGCCATCCGAGGGCCGCCGCGAGGGCTGCACATAGGCGGCCGACCAGGGCGCCGTACCCAACGCACGCAGCGTCGTTGCCGGATGGAAGGTGCCCGCACCCACCTCCATGTCATAGGGTTGCAGGATCACGCAGCCCTGTTCGGCCCAGAAGGCGTGCAGGGTCAGGATCATGTCCTGGAAGCTGAGAGGGCGGCTCATGCCTCGCGTTGTAGGAGGGCCGGCGTTACAGGCCAAGCCTGCTCCAGGCGGCCCGCTCCTCGACCGCCGCGACCAGGCTTTCCGCCCCGGGCAGCCAGCGCCACGGGATAGGCCGGGGCGGGGCGCCGATGTTGATGACCTTGGCATCCTCGCCCCAGCGCGCGCGGATCACGCCGTGCGCGGTGCCGAGCGCATCGGCCAAGCCCAGCGCGACGGCCTGCCGCCCGATCCAGAAGCGGCCGGTGAACAGCGCCTCCGGGTCGCCGGTGAGCTTCGCCCCGCGCCGTGTCCGCACCCAGGTCTTGAATTCTTCATGCAGCGCGGCGAGCAACTCCTCGAGCCGCGCGACATCGGCCTGGTCTTCGCCGCGGAAGGGGTCGAGGAAGGATTTTTCGGACCCCGCCGTGCGCAGCCGACGCTCAATGCCGAGCTTCTCGATCGCGCGCTCCGCCCCGAAGCCGGCGCTGATCACGCCGATCGAGCCCAGGACCGAGGAGGCGTCGGCCACGATCTCATCCGCCGCGCAGGCGATCCAGTAGCCGCCCGAGGCCGCGGCATCCTCGACCGCGGCGATCACGGGAATGCCCTTCTCATCGGCCAGGCGCCGGATGCGCCCGGCGACCAGGGCGGACTGCACCGGCGACCCGCCCGGGGAATTGATGGCGATCACCACCCCGGCCAGGCGCTTGATCGCGAAGGCCCGCTCAATGATGGGTCCGGTATTCGCGTCGTTGATACCCCCGCCGGACAAGGGCGAGCCGCGCGCGGCGATCAGCCCGGACAGGCGCAGCAACGCGACGCGGGGACGGCGGTCGAAAAAGGGGATCTGCATCGCGCTGATTTCGTACGTCTTCCCTGCTTCGGCAAGCCAGTGTTACTCATCGGGCATGAATCGCCGCGACTGGACCGGATTGCTGATCGCCCTTGCGGCGCTGGCCGCCATGCTCGCCTATCGCGAGATCTGGGTGGAACCCCGCGCCTGGGGCGCGCTCTGCGCCACCCCGCCACGCCCCTTCGCGTGCGAACCGCGCGCGGCGCTGCTGTGGTTGCAGCATTGGCAGCTGTGGGGCGGGTCGGCGCTGGTGCTGGGCATCTGGGCCTTTCTCGGGGGGCCGCATGCGGTGCGCGTGGCTGCCCTCGCGCTGGGGCTCATCGCAACGGTCAACTTCAACGCGACCTGGGGGATGCTGGGCGCCGCCCTTGCCGTCTGGGCGGCGCTGCCGACCGTCGGGCGGGCCACGCAGACGCGCGCCTGACGACGCCGCGCCAGGGGGATGTGGCCAGGTAGACAAGGGCGGGGGAAATGAATTTCCCCCGGACCCCCATTCTTTTATTTTTGCGACTGGGTGCTGGCGCCTGAGGGCAGCACGCGTAGTAGGACGGGTAGCGCGAGGATGAGGGCGCAAAGAGTCCAGGCCATTGCCTGGATGTTGCTGGGGTGCTCGCGTATCGCACTCGCCACCGCGCAGCCGACCAGCACGAGGCCGAGCACCCATTCCTCGCGGCCAGCCCCGCCGCGTGGCAGGTCCCGCGCCAAGGCGCGCACCACCACAACCACCAGCGGCACGGCGAAGGTCGCGAAAGGGAAGTCGCGGTAGCGCGGATCGACCAGCAGCATCACCTGCAGCACCATCGCCGCCCAGGCGAAGACGAAGAACAGGTCCTGCAGCGCGAAGCCGCGCCACGCGTGCAGCACCCGCCAGCGGCCGAGCAGCAGGCCGCGAACCATCGCCGTAGCATCGCGCCCGGCACGCGGCGGCAGCCGCGCATCGGCCATCGCCACCCGGCGCAGCAGCAGCGCGGCCAGCATCACTTGTCCGGTGAGGTTGAAGGCGACCGCGACCTTCAGATGCTCATCGAAGGCGTAGGGGACGCCGCCGCAGACGGCATAGGCCAGCGCATTGCCCAGCGCACCGGCGGCAAGCGCCTCACGCCAGCCGGCCGCGGGGAAGGCGAGCCGTGTCAGCGTGAACAGGATGGCGGTCAGCAACAGGGCGAGGCCCGCATACCAGGGCCAATCCGGGTTTTCGACCACCGGGCCCGACAGCGGAAACTTCTCGGCGCGGTCCGCGGTCCACAAGCCCCAGGCCGCACCCACCGTGCCTTCGCTCTTGTATTTCCACACCTGGTCGAAGGCTTCGATGAGGTTGTAGTCGAACCCCATCTCTCGGCTGAGCGTGATGAATTCGCGGATGAAGATCGCCTGGTTCACCCGGCTGGGCGCGGCATCCTCGCGCCAGCGGCCGCGCGATGGCCAGCCGATCTCCCCGATCGCGATCTGTCGGCCGGGGAACATCGCCTGCATGCGCTGAAACACGTCGCGCACATGCGCCATGGTGCGCGCGACACCCAGCGGCTCATCCTCCCAGTACGGCAGGATATGGATGGTGATGATGTCGACATGCGCGGCGAGTTCGGGGAACTGCACCCAGAATTCCCACACATCGGCATAGGTCACCGGCTGGCGCACCGCGGCCTTCACACGGTCCAGCGCGGCGATCAGCTCGCCGACCGGCAGGTCGCGGCGCAGCAGCACCTCATTGCCGACCACCACGCGCTCAACCGTCTCGGGGTGGGCATTGGCGATTTGGATCAGACGCGCCAGCTCGCGCTCATTTCCTGGGCGGCTGGAACCCAGCCAGGCACCCTTCCAAAGCCGAACGCCGTGGCGCGCCGCGATTTCGGCCACCTCGTACTGGCCCTCGATCGAGGCATAGGTGCGGATTGCGCGCACACGCGGCGCGATAAGGGCGATGTCGGCCTCGACCTCGGCGGCGGTGGGGAAGATGTCGCGCAGCGGCGAATGGCCGGGGCGGAATGGGGCGAAGCTGACGGAATTGAACCGCTCCGCCAGCATCGGCACATCACCCGCCTGGGGCCGGTTCGGCCACCACCAGGCGGCCAGGGTCAGGAAGGCAATCGCCGCGAAGGCGCTCAGAATCCGGCTCATGGGCGCGCACCCTGCCCGAACCAAGGATTTCTTGATAGCATCGCTCTATGAAGGACGCTGAAATCCGGGACCTCCTGCTCCGCACACGCCGCATCGCCGTGGTGGGCGCATCCCAGAACCCTGCGCGGGCGAGCCATCACGTCAGTGCGTTCCTGATCGCGCGCGGCTACGCGGTCACGCCGGTCAACCCGGGGCTCGCCGGGCAGGAGTTGCTCGGCGCGAAGGTGGCCGCCCGGCTCGCCGACGCGGCTCCCCTGGACCTTGTGGACGTGTTCCGTCGCTCGGAGGAAGCCGGTGCGGTGGTGGATGAGGCAATCGCCCTGGGTGCGAAATCCGTCTGGCTGCAGTTGGGCGTCATCGACGAGGCCGCGGCCGGGCGCGCGCGTGCTGCCGGTCTTGCCATTGTCATGGATCGTTGCCCGGTCATCGAATGGTCTCGCCTGGGCCTGCCCGACCGCATCACGACGTCTTGAATCGAACCGGGCAGCGGGCCACTTCGCTCCCATGCCGCCAAGGCACCGCCGGGAGAAGGACAAACCCATGACCGACGAAGAACGCCGTATCATCCAGACCTTCATCGAACGCATCGCCGGTGTGGCGCAGGCCGCGCCCGCGCGCAGCCCCTGGGGCGCAACCGTGCCGCAGATGAGCGCTGCCCCCAACCTGCCGCCGATCGACCATGAGGCGGATCGCTTCATCGCCGACCTGTTCGCCCGCCTGCCGGAGGCGCGCTACCGCCTGACGCAGTCGGCCTTCGTGCAGGAAGCCGCCCTGGTCGAGGCCAGCAACCGCATCCAGCAGCTGGAATGGGAAGTCGAGAACGCGCAGCGGCAGGGCCAGGCGGCGCAGCAACCGCGCGGCATGTTCGGCGGCATGTTCGGCGGCGGTCGTCCGCAGCAGGCCGCCATGCCGCCGCGTCCGCAGCCGCAATATCCGCCGGGGCACAACCCCCAGGCGCTGCAGCAGGGCCGTGGGGGCATGGGCTTCCTGGGCACCGCGCTGGCGGGGACGGCCGCCGTGGCCGGTGGTCTTGTGCTTGGCAACATGCTGATGAATTCGCTCGGCGGTGGTGGTGCGGCGCAGGCCGCCGCGGCGGCGCCTGGGCAGGGCGCTTTTGGCCAGGAAGCCGTTCCCGGCGCCGGGGCTGAGCCCTCCTCTCCGTGGAATACGCCGGACGCGGCGCCTGCCGCCGACCAGGGCGGCTGGGGCAGCAGCAACCAGGATGACGCCTCGGCCGATTACGGCGGTGGCGGCGGCGATGGCGGCGGCAGCGACGATTACTGAGGCTGCCGCGCGCCTTCGCCTTCATGGCCGCTGATGCCGATGTCCGGGGCGTGCGACCACGCCCCGGCGCGGCGCTCGGCGCGCCGAACCCCTGGGGCGATGCGCGGCGCATGCGCATCGGCCTGCTCGGCGGTAGCTTCAACCCGGCCCATGCCGGGCATGCGCATGTGGCCCGCCGCGCGCTTGCGGCCTTGGCACTCGACCAGGTCTGGCTGATGGTCTCGCCGGGGAACCCGTTGAAGCCGGCCGCTGGCATGGCGCCGCTCGCCGAGCGCCTCGCTTCCGCCCGCGCCATTGCGCGCCCGCCGCGCAGCATCGCGACGGATATCGAGCGTCCGCTGCAGACCCGCTTCACCGCCGACACGCTGGGCGCCCTGCGTCGGCGCTTCCGCCATGCGCGCTTCGTGCTGCTGCTGGGGGCCGACAATCTTGCGCAATTGCCGCGATGGCGGCGGTGGCGAGTGCTGGCACGCACCACCCCCATCGCCATCCTGCCGCGACCGGGCCATTCGCGCGCCGCCCTGGCCGGGCAGGCGGCGACAGTGCTCGCGCGGTACCGGCGCAGGCCGCGCGCCCTGCTCACCACCCCCGGTTCCGGCCATGCCGGCTGGTGCCTGATCCCGTCTCGCGAAGTCGCGCTGAGCGCCACCGCCATCCGCAATGCAAGAAGGGATGGCGCCGAACACCGCGTTGCGGCATGAGACAGCCGATTAACCGCAGGAGGCTTCCATAGCCCGCACGCCGAAGGCCAGCCCACCCGTCCCGACCAAGGAAGCCCCGCGCCCCAAGCGCGTGCCCAAGGCAGCGACGGCGGCCAAGCCCGCGCCG
>JBKJNV010000184.1:0-3087 GCA_046593435.1 Roseomonas sp. | reverse complement strand
GGTCATCGGCGAGCACCACGGTCATCGCGCCGCGGCGCCCGGCCTCGGCCAGCGCGGCCTGCGCGGCGCGGCGCGCAAGGCGGGCCACTCGGGGCACGGCCGCGTGCCACCCAGGCGCTTCAATCATCACGGTGATCTCGCTCGGCGAGACCCCCGACCGGAACCCAACCACCGAGCGCTTGGTGCGATGCACCGCGTCCTTGGGGCTGGGTCGGCTACTGTCCGACTCCATCAGGCTCCTTCTTCCCCCGGCGCTTCCGCTCGCGGCCGTCTGCCTCGTCCGACCGGCCGTAGGCAGCGACAATCCGGGCAACCAAGGGATGCCTTACCACATCCTTTTCCGAAAAGCGCGCAACGCCGATCCCCGGCACGCCATCGAGAATGCGCAGCGCCTCGACAAGGCCCGAGGGCATATGGCTCGGCAGATCCACCTGCGTCGGGTCGCCGGTGATGACCATCCGGCTGCCCTCCCCCATGCGCGTGAGGAACATTTTTATCTGTGCGCCGGTGGTGTTCTGCGCCTCGTCGAGGATGCAATAGGCGTGCGCCAGGGTGCGGCCGCGCATGAAGGCAAGCGGCGCAATCTCGATCTCCCCGCTGGCGATGCGCTTGGCCACCTGGTCCACGGGCAGCATGTCATGCAGCGCGTCATACAGCGGGCGCAGATAGGGATCGACCTTCTCCTTCATGTCGCCCGGCAGGAAGCCCAGCCGTTCCCCGGCCTCGACCGCGGGGCGGGAGAGGATGATCTTGTCCACCCGCCCGGCCTGCAGCATCGCCACCCCTTGGGCCACCGCGAGGTAGGTCTTGCCCGTCCCCGCAGGCCCGATGCCGAAGGTCATCTCATGGCGTTCGAGCATCTCGATATACCCCGACTGCGCCGCCGACCGTGGTGCAATGGCGCCCTTGCGGGTGCGGATCGCGGGAAGGTCGCGCAGCGGCAGGCGCGGCTCACCCTGTTCGGCGCCACCCTCGGCCAGGCGCAGCGACGCCTCGACCTCGGCGGTGCCCACATGCTGCCCACGCTCCAGCCGCTTCCACAGCGCCATCAGCGCCGCCTCGGCCATCTCGGTCCGCTCCGAACTGCCCGCGATCGCGATGCGGTTGCCCCGCGACGTCAGCCGGACGCCGAGGACCTGCTCGACGCGGGCAAGGTTGCGGTCATGCTCGCCATGCAGAATGGCGAGTAGCGCGTTGTCGTCGAATTGCAGCGTCACGGATCGCTGCTCGGCCGGGGGGCCCCCATTGTTCAAGGCGGGGCGGATGCCGCGGGCTTCGCCGTGGCGGAGAGCAATCGCGTGGGTCTGGGTCAAGCGGCCTGATTCTCCTGGGCAGGGGTAAGGGGATGCGTCACGCCTAAGGCGTGCCCAACGTCAAGCGGGCTGGCGCCGCCATTGCATGTGGCGGCACCCTCCTCACTCAACAACTCCGCAGCGAGAGAGTTCTTGCGCCCAGCGGTCACGCGCACGCGCACGACCTGCCCGCTGAGCTGTTCCGGGCCATTGAAATGCACCGGCTGCAGCCAGGGCGAGCGCCCCGCCATCTGCCCCGGCCGCTTCGCCGCACCGGTCACCAGCACATCCATCACCATCCCTTCGCGGGAGATGTTGAACGCCTCCGCCTGGATGCGCAGCAGATCCTGGATCTGCGCGAGCCGGGCGGCCTTCACATCTTCGGGTACCTGGCCGGCGGCACCCGCCGCCGGCGTGCCGGGCCGCGGCGAATAGGTGAAGCTGAAGGATTGCGAAAACCCGACATCGCGGATCAGCGCGAGCGTGGCGTCATGGTCGGCATCGGTCTCGCCCGGATGCCCGGCGATGAAATCCGAGGAGAAGGCGATCTCGGGCCGGACGCTGCGCAGCCGGTCCACCACACGCCGGAAATCATCCGCAGTGTGGCCGCGATTCATTGCCGCCAGCATCCGGTCGGACCCCGACTGCACCGGCAGATGCAGCAGCGGCAGCAGCGTCGGCAGGTCCCGGTGCGCCGCGATCAGCGCGTCATCCATGTCGCGCGGATGGCTGGTCATGTAGCGCAGCCGGGGCAGCCCCGGGATGGCCGCGACCGCATGCAGAAGTGCGGCCAGCCCGCCCTCGGCCCCCCCGCTTTCCACACCGTGCCAGGCATTCACGTTCTGCCCGAGCAGCGCGATCTCCTTCGCCCCGCGCGCCACCAGGCCCCGCGCCTCGGCCAGCACCTCGGCCAGGGGTCGGGAGAACTCAGCGCCCCGCGTGTAAGGCACCACGCAGAACGAACAAAACTTGTCGCAGCCTTCCTGTACGGTCAGGAACCCTACCGGCTCCGACGCGCCCGTGGCTTCGGGCAGATAGTCGAACTTCGCCTCGGCGGGGAAGTCCGTCTCGATCTGGGTACCGGCCGCGCGGGCAGCGCGCGCCACCATCTCCGGCAGCCGGTGATAGGTCTGCGGCCCAAGCACCAGGTCCACATACGGCGCGCGCCGCGCAATCTCCGCCCCCTCGGCCTGCGCCACGCAGCCCGCCACGGCGATGATGGTGCCTTTCCCCTCCGCCGCGCGGCCTTCCTTGACCACCCGCAGCCGCCCGAGGTCCGAAAACACCTTGTCGGCCGCCTTCTCCCGGATGTGGCAGGTGTTGAGGATGACCATGTCCGCCTCCTCCGCCACTTCGGTCGGCGCATAGCCCAGCGGGGCCAGCACATCGGCCATGCGGTTGGAGTCGTACACGTTCATCTGGCAGCCCCAGGTGCGGATCAGCAGGCGCTTGGGGGTTTTGGTTGTCATTCGGGGGCAGGCTCCGCTCGGCCCGCGCCATGGGGGGCGTGGGCGGAAGCGGGGCAGATGCGCAGACCCCGGGCCAGGGTCAAGCACGCGGTCAAGCGAGGGCGCGAATCTTCATGGGCAGAATCGTGTGCCGTTCGGCCCTCCGCAGTCAAGCATGCTGCGATGAAGTGTTTTTATTGTGCCCTTACGCGCCGGGCGCGTGCTTCTGGTCTAAGCCCGCGAAAATAGAACTGCTAAGGTCAGAGTTCAGGAAGTGTGCCAGTGCGCGCCTCAATGCGGCCAGCAATACGTGCGAGGCGCACCGCTTCGGCAGCGCCCAGGGCTGG
>JBKJNV010000680.1:0-7396 GCA_046593435.1 Roseomonas sp. | reverse complement strand
TCTTGAAGTTGAGCATCAGGATGCAGGCGATGCCGCAGGAATTCACCTGTTCCTGCTTGTGCACGATGTGCGCGGAGGCGAAGCGGGTGAAGCGGACGTACCAACTGCCCATGGACGGATCCCCTTGGATTCGACGTCGAATGGTATTCCTTCGCAACGAATGGAGCAAGAGGCGTTGGCGTCCCCCGCCTCTCACATCACGCGAAAGTGAGGATACGCGCCGGGCAGCAAGCCACGCACCGCCGCTGCATGGGGGAAAGCTGCTGGTCGTGTTGAAGTCCGGTGCGGTTCGGGTCGATAGTCGCTTTCCCCCCCGTCCGAACCTGGCGCCATTCCACAAGCCGAATAAGCGAGCATTCATGACCACTGACGACAGTATTCTTGGCCGAACCTTGCAGGCCGCGCGTCGGGACGTGGCCACCGTCGCGCCCAGCGGCGCGCCCTTGCAGCGCCTGACCGATGGCGTTGTCATCCGCCGCTTGCCCACCCAGACCGACAAGCGCGGCTCGGTCATGGAGTTGTTCGATCCGCGCTGGGGGTTCCACCCCGACCCGATCGTCTTCTCCTACATGTTCACCATCCGCCCGGGGGTCGCGAAGGGTTGGAACCTGCACCAGCAGCATGACGACCGATATTGCCTCATCGCCGGCGAGATGGACCTCATCCTGTTCGACCCGCGGCCCGGCAGCCCGACCTGCGGAGAGGTCTGCCGCATCACGTTGACCGAGCGCGACCGCTGCATCGTCAACGTGCCGCGCAACGTGTGGCACGCCGACCACAATATCGGCACGCGCGACGTCCTCGTGGTGAACTTCCCCACCATCGTCTACGACCACGCCGCACCGGACAAATGGCGGCTGCCGCTGGATACGCCGCTCATCCCCTACTCATTCGCGGGCGTCACCGGCGGGTGAGCGGACCCCGCTTCACGGTCTTGCTGCCCACGCACAACCGCGCCGAGGTGCTGGGCATCGCGATCCGCAGCGTGCTGGCCCAGACCGAGCCCGATTTCGAGCTTCTGGTGATGGCCGATGGCTGTACCGATGGCAGCGCCGCGCTGGTGCAAGGCTTCGCCGATCCGCGCATCCGCCTGTTCGACCTGCCCAAGGCCGCGGGCTTCGGCTACGCCAACCGCAACCACGCCCTGCGCGAAGCGCGCGGGGCGCTGATCGCCTTCGCCGCGCATGACGACATCATGCTGCCCGATCATCTCGCGCGGATGGGCGCGCTGCTTGCCAAAACCGGTGCGGGGTGGGGGTATTCGCGCCCGCTCTGGGTCAGCACCGATGGCGTGATGGTGCCCTTCGGCACCAACCTGACGCTGGCCGATGAGCGACGCGACTTCCGCGAGGTGGGAAACACGATCCCCGCCGCCTGCGTGGTGCATCGGCGCGATCTGCTGGAGCGTGCCGGCTATTGGCCGGAGAATGTGCCAAGTGCCGCCGACTGGCATCTTTGGAATGCCATGCTGCGGCTTGATCCGCATTCGCCTGCGCATTTGCCGGTGCCGACGTGCCTGCATTTCAGCGCGACATGGAAGGCGTCCCGCCACAGCGCCCTGCCCCAGGTCCTGGGCCTGCTCACCATCGCCGACGCGGCGCCCTGGTGGCCGGAGATCCTGCGCACATCCGTCCCGACCGGCCGGCTGGAGCAGGCGGCGATCTGGCCCCTGGTCCGCGATGGCGGCGAGGCGTGGTGCCGTGACATGCGCGCGGCCTGCGACACCGTGCTGGCCCGCCTGGCTTGGGGCGGCTTCCACATGATCGGGACCGGCGATGCGCCACCGATGCGCCATGCCGCCGCCATCGCGCACCTGGCCGCCAGCGCCGCGGCCGAGCAGGCGCGGCTGCGGCAGGAAGCCGATACGGAGCAGCAGCGCCTGCTGCGCCGCGCCGAGGCTGTGGAAGCCCAGGGCACGCATAACGCCCAGCGCGCCGAAGCTGCTGAATGCCGCGCCGCCGCGCTCGATCAGATGCTCACGGCGATGCTGGAGAGCCGTTCCTGGCGCCTCACCGCGCCCTTGCGCGCGGCGCTGGATGCGTGGCGCGGCCGCGCCGGCTGAGCGCGGCCGCCCCGCAACCTCAGCTCAGCGTCGTCAGGTCCTGGAACCAGTGCTGCGCCTGGGTGTAGCCCCGCACATTGCGCCCCAGCGCGCGCGGGTTCGTGTCGTGCACCACGAAGACCAGCAGCGCCTCATCCACGGCCTTGGTGTGAACCTGCGCCATCAGCCGGTCCACCTCGTCGGCGTCGAAGGTGCTCATCGCCGTGTCGATCAGCCGGTCCATCTCCGCATCGCGGTAATGGGACCAGTTCACGCCCGTGGGCGCGACCTGGTTCGAGTGGAAGAAGCGCACCAGCGCATAGAGCGGGTCGGACGTCAGATAGGCCACATTGTTCGCCGTGATGCCGCCGCGCGCGATCTCGCCGCCCGCACCCTGGCGCCAGCAGGTGTAGAGCACCTCCAGCTCCACCGCCTGGAACTCGATCTCGACGCCGATCTCGCGGAACGCCTGCTGGCAATACTCGTTGATCGGCAGCGACAGCATCTGCCCCGACCCGCCGGTCGCGATCAGGAACTTGGTGCGCAGCGGATTGGCGCGGGAGAAGCCGGCCTGCTGCACCAGCCGCCTTGCCTCATCGGGGTCGTGGCGAATCTGGAAGGTCGGGTTGCCGAACCAGGGCGAGGTGCGGTCCACCACACCAAAGGCGGGCTTGGCCAGGCCATTCATCAACTGCACCACCTCGTCGCGGTTGATCGCGAGGTTCATCGCGCGACGCAGCCGGATGTCGCGCCAGGGCGAACCCTCCAGCAGGCTGAGGTGGTAGTTCCACACGTGGGGGGTGACGTTCTCGACGATGCGCGCGCCGCCCTGGCGCAGGCGGGCCACCACATCGGGTGCGGGCGTCTCGATGAGGTCCACCTGGCCGGTGAGCAGCGCGTTGGAGCGCGTGATGGCTTCCGGCGCGCAGACCAGGATCAGCCGGTCCACCTTGGCCATGCGCGCGGGGTTCCAGTAGCCGGTGTTCCGCAGCAGCTCCGCACTCGCGCGCGGCACCAGGCGCCCGAGCCGGAACGGGCCAGTGCCGGAGGGCTCGGAGGCAAAGCGGTCCCAGTTGCGGCCCACGCGCTCGAACTGCGTGGGCGAGGAGATCAGGAACCACAGCATCTGGTAGGGGAAGATGCTGTCCACGGCGCGCGTGGTGACCTCCACGGTCATCGCATCGACCTTGCGCCAGGAGGCAACGGAGGGCAGGCGCGGGCGCACCTGCGCCGATTGGCGGTTGTCGAAATGCGGCGCCTGCGGGTTCAGCACCTTCTCGAAATTCCAGATCACGGCATCGGCGTCGAAATCGCTGCCGTCATGGAATTTTACGCCCGCGCGAAGTCGAAAAAGCCACTTCTTGCGGTCGGCCGGGTCGGACTCCCAGGCGGTGGCAAGGCCCGGGACCAGCTTGCCCGGCCGGTCGGCGACGTCCATCTCCCACGCCACCAGCGGGTCATAGAGCGTGTAGCCGGTGAACTGGTAGGCGCCGGCGCCGCGATCCGGCTGGCCGGTGGTCAGCGGAATGTCGTTCATGGAAATGCCGTAGCGCAGCACCCGCTCACCGCCCACGGTTTGGGCGGATGCCTGCGACAAGGGCGGCATGGCGAGCCCGAAGGCGCCGGCGCCCAGCAAGGCGCGGCGGGACAGGTCGGAAAGCGGCATCTGGCGGAACTCCGGTCGGGTTGGTTGGCCGGAGCAACGCAAACCCCGTGCCGCCCGCCCATCACCCCGCCGTTGGCATCACCACCCGCCGCCGCACCGCCCCCGACCCGCTCGGGATGGCCGAGAACACATCCTTCTCCGCCTCCACGATCGCCACGCCCGCGAAGCGCGCCGGCCACAGCGCCCGGCCCGCCCCCTCCCACGTCCGCGCCATCCGCAGCAGTGGCCCGCCATAAGGCAGCATGAACAGCGCACTATCGCGGCGCTCCACCCGAAACAAATGCCGCACCAGCAACCGCTGCAACTGCCCCGCCGAATAGGGCTGCCCATGGCCGAAGGGCGTCCCCTCCTGGTACGCCCACAACCCGCGCCGGTTCGGCACCACGACCAGCAGCCGGCCATCATCCTTCAGCACGCGCCAGACCTCGCGCAGCAGGCGCCTGGCATTGCCCGCCGCCTCCAGCCCGTGCACCAGCAGCACCCGGTCCACCGACAGGTCCGGCAGCGGCAGCCGCTCCTCATCGGCGACCATGGTGGCGAATGGCCCGCCCAGCGGCCAGGCCACCGGGGGCGAGGCACCCTCGGGCAGCACCGACAGGCAGCGCTGGGCCTGCCCGCGCCACAGGCCCAGATAGGGGTTGGCATAGCCGATGCCGAGCACGGACTGCCCGGTCAGGTCCGGCCACACCGCCGCCAGCCGCGTGCGCAAAAACCGCGCCGCGATGCGCCCCAGCGGCGCCGCGTAAAACGCCTCCAACCCGTGGACCTCAGCATGCATCACGCCGATATAGGCGATAATGGCCCTGCGCCCCAACAAGGAGCATCCACCCGATGACCGTCACCGCGACCGCCATCCCCCATCTGCGCGACAACTACGCCTGGCTGCTGCGCGATTCCGACGGCACCGTGGGCCTGTGCGACCCCGGCGAGGCCGCCCCCTGCATCGCCGCCATCGAGGCCGCCGGCGGCCGGCTGGACTGGATCATCCTCACCCACCACCATGGCGACCACATCGACGGGGTGGAGGAAATCCGCGCCCGATTCGGCGCTAAGGTCGCCGGTGCGCTCGCCGATGCCCACCGCCTGCCCGAGCTCGACCTCGCGCTGCGCCCCGGGGACACCTTCATGCTGGGCTCATCCGGTGCCGAGGTGATCGACGCGCCGGGCCATACCCATGGCCACGTCGTCTACAACTTCACCCAGGCCCACATCCTGCTCGCCGGCGACGTGCTGTTCTCCCTGGGCTGCGGCCGCCCTTCCGAGGGCACCGCCGAGGAGCTGTTCCATTCCATCCAGCCCCTGAAAATTCTCCCCGACGACACGCTGATCTGCTGCGGCCATGAATACACCGCCGACAATGCCCGCTTCTGCCTCTCGATCGAGCCGGAAAACCCCGACCTCATCGCCCGCGCGGCCGAGGTGCAGGCACTGCGTGCGGCCGGGCGGCCCACCGTGCCCACCACGCTGGGCGAGGAGATGAAGGCCAACGTCTTCCTCCGCGCGCGCGATGCTGCGACCTTCGAGCTCTACCGCACCGCCAAGAACAGCTTTCGCTGAAAAACAGACGAGGAACTCGCCCATGAAGCTGCACCATTCCCCCGCCAGCCCCTTCGTTCGCAAGGTCATGGCCTGCGCCATCGCGCGCGGCATCGATGGCCGGATCGAGCTGGTCAAGTCCAACCCGCATGAGAGCCCGGCGGACCTGCTCGCCGATAATCCGCTGTCGAAAATCCCGGCCCTGGTGACCGATGACGGCATCGCCATCCCCGACAGCCCGCTGATCTGCGAATACCTCGACGGCATCGGCGATGCGCCGAAGCTGATCCCGGCATCGGGGCCCGCCCGCCTCACCGCGCTGGTCCGCCAGGCGCTGGCGGACGGGCTGATGGATGCCGCCGTGGGCCGCCGCGGCCAGATGCCGCTGCCCCAGGATGAGGGGCGCACGGCCTTCGCCGCCCGGCAGAAGGCCGTCGTCGCCCGCACCCTCGCCGCCTTCGAGGCGAACCCGCCCACGGGCCTGGCCGATATCGGCGCCATCAGCGTCGCCTGTGCGCTGGGCTACCTCGATTTCCGCTACGCGGCCGAGCCCTGGCGTGCCAGCGCGCCCAAGCTCGCCGCCTGGTTCGAGAGCGTGGCCGGCCTGCCGCCGATCGCGCGCACCCTGCCGCCCGCCGGCTGAGGATGGACCTCCGGGATTCAGGGTTGGACGCCAGCGCGGTGATCGCCGCGCTGGCCCTGCGGCCGCACCCGGAGGGCGGCCATTACCGCGAGCTCTGGCGTGATGCGCCCGAGGGTGGCGGGCGCGGGGCGGGGACCGCGATCTACTACCTGCTCGCGGCCGGGGAACGCTCGCACTGGCATCGCGTCGATGCCGCCGAGGCCTGGCACTGGTATGCTGGCGTGGCGCTGGAACTCGGCATCGGCACCCAGACACACCGCCTGGGTCCGGACCTTGGCGCCGGAGAGCGACCCTTCCTGCTGGTGCCCCAAAACTCTTGGCAGGCGGCGCATAGCCTTGGCGCCTGGACGCTGGTGGGCTGCACCGTCAGCCCGGCCTTCGACTTCGCCGGGTTCGAGATGGCGCCACCGGGCTGGGTGCCGAAGCCGGAAAGCGCGGGGGAATGAATCCCATGGCTTCGCTCTGGGCAGGAAGGGCAACGCATGAGTGACGCAGGCGCCTGGGACAAGCGCTATGCCGGCGGCGAATTCGCCTTCGGAGCCGCGCCCAACAATTTTCTCCGCTCGCTCGCGCCTCGCCTCCATGCGGGGATGCGCGCCCTTGCGCTGGGCGATGGCGAAGGGCGCAACGGCGTCTGGCTCGCGCAGCAGGGGCTCGCCACCACCGCTGTCGATTGGTCGCCACTCGGCACGGCGAAAACGCGCGCCTTCGCGGCCGCGCAGGGCGTCGCACTCGACGCGCAGACCGCCGACCTCACGCTCTGGACCTATCCGCCCGCGCGATTCGACCTGATCGCCTGGATCTTCGTCCACCTGCCGCCCGATGATCGCGCCATCGTCGCGGCCGGCGCCATCCGCGCGCTCGCCCCGGGCGGGCTGCTGGCGCTGGAATGCTTCTCCCCCGCGCAGGAGGGGCGGCGCAGCGGTGGGCCGAAGGAGCCGAGCCTGCTCTTCACGCGGCTCATCGCCGAGGCGCTGTTCGCGAAACTCGAAACCCTGGAACTCTTCGAAGGCACCGTGCTGCTCGATGAAGGCCCCAAGCACCAGGGCCATGCCGAGGTCATCCGCGCGCTGTTCCGGAAGCCGTAGCGGCCAGCCACCCCCCACCCACCACCAGCACCAGGGCAACCCCCACGCGCCAGCTCAGCGCGCCCTCTCCGGCCAGGACCAGCAGCAGGGTTGAGGCGACTGGCACCGCATAGGCCAGCACGCCGAGCAGGCGCGGATCGCCGCGCTTCATCCCCACATCCCACAGGAAGAAGGCCGCGCCCACCGGCCCGGCGCCCAGCAACAGCAGTGCCAGCCATTGCTGCCCGCCGGGCGCGACCGAGGTCTCGAACCCGACATGCGCGAGGCCTGCAAGCGCCGCGCTGGCCAGGCAGAAGCCCGCGACGGCCTCGGTCGGCACCGCCGCCATCCTCCGCGACGTCACGGAATACAGCGCCCAGACCACGGCGCAGCCGATGGCCGCGGCAAAGCCGGGCAGGGCACCGGGCGTCGCGAAGCCGGCC
>JBKJNV010000682.1:0-5785 GCA_046593435.1 Roseomonas sp. | reverse complement strand
CTTTGTCGTGGGCAATGACCGCACCGTGCCGGTCCAGCTGTGGACCCTGCTCTCCGAGCAGATGGCCCCGGTGCTGCCCGCCGTCGGGGTGGTCGTGATGGCGGTCTCGATCCTTGTTTCACTGGCCGGCTTTGTCGTGTCGGCACGAGCCGACCGCGGCCGCGCACGCATGTCCAACAAATGAACCCGAACAGGAGGCCTGCTACCATGACACAACACGCTGGTTTTTTGCCCACACGACGCACCGTCATCGGCGGCGGCGCGGCAGCGGCCATCGGCCTTGGCGCCCCTGGCGCATTCGCGCAGGCGGCGCCAACCCCGATCGACGTGCTGTTGGTCAACGCCACCTTGCAGGGAAATCTGCGCGGGATACTGGAGCAGGAAGCCAATGTCCGCCTGACCGACGGGCCATGGCAATCCTCGACGGACGTCGTCTCGCGCGTCTCCGCACCCGGCGGCACCTCGCGCTGGGACCTCGTCTCCAGCACCTTCGACTTCTCGCGCCCGGTCGTGATGGGTGCGCGATCCGGTGACGAGAAGATCCGCCCGATCGACCTCTCGCTCATTCCCAATCTGCAGCACCTGACCCCGGAATCCCGGGCCGCGGGCACCGAGGTCCGCGACGGCCACACCTATATGCTGCCGCTCTATTGGGGCTTCGACAGCGTCCTCTTCAACCGTGCCGTCGTGCCCGAGGCTGACCCCTTCACCCAATCCTGGGCGCCCCTGTTCGAGGACAAGTACAGCGGCCGCATCGGCTGGTGGGACGTGGCGCACCAGATGCTGATGGCGGCCGGCCTCTACATGGGCCATGCCGAGCCCGAGAAAATGGACCGCGCACAGCTCAACGAGGTCGTGCGCTTCCTGATCTCGCGCAAGCGGCACGTGCGGACCTTCTTCACGACCTTCGCCCAGGGCTCATCGCTGCTGGCGAGCGGCGAGATCGTGGTCGGCTACGGGATCGTCCCGATGCGCGTTGATTTGCAGAACCGCGGCTTCCCAATCCTCGGGGCCTTCCCGAAGGAGGGCGTACTCTCCCTCGTGCTTTCGGCCTATATCCCAAAGGATGCACGCCAGCCCGCCGCCGCCGCGCGCACCATCAACGCCATCCTCGGCGCGCAGTATTCCAGCCAGGTGACCAAGGCCGTGGGCTACATCTCTGCGTCCAAGCTTGCCGAGGCGGGCCTGACGGCGGAGGAACGGCGGACCTTCGGATACGGTATCTTCGATGGCTCGGTGAAGAGCTACCTACTCAAGTTCCCCACCAACATGAACATGTGGATCGAGGCCTGGAGCCGGGTAAAGAGCGCCTGAAGCCGTGTCGGTCGACACCATCGCGGTCGCCATCCGCGGCATCACCAAGCGCTTCGGCGCGGTCACCGCGCTGGATGCGGCGTATCTCGACATCAAGCGGGGGGAATTCTTCTCCCTGCTTGGTCCCTCGGGCTGCGGCAAGACAACGCTGCTGCGCATCATCGGCGGCTTCGAACAGCCCACCAATGGTGAGTTGCTGATCGCCGGGCGCAATGTGCTCGATGATCCGCCGCATCGGCGGAGGACGAACATGATTTTCCAACATGGTGCGTTGTTTCCCCACCTCTCCGTTGCCCGCAACGTTGCCTTCGGGCTCGAGATGAAGCGCATGCCCAAGCCGGAGATCACGCGCCGCGTGGCCGACGCGCTCGACCTTGTGCGCCTGGCCGATTATGGCGAACGTGGCGTGGACCAGCTCTCCGGCGGGCAGCGCCAGCGCG
The DNA here is from genome assembly GCA_046593435.1 of Roseomonas sp. Lineage (GTDB taxonomy): Bacteria > Pseudomonadota > Alphaproteobacteria > Acetobacterales > Acetobacteraceae > Plastoroseomonas. Next base: position 4,031 of record JBKJNV010000682.1, on the reverse strand, counting down.
TGGCACTCGCGCGCGCCCTGGTGAATGAACCCGAGGTGCTGCTGCTCGACGAGCCGCTATCCGCGCTCGACCTGCAACTGCGGTTGCAGATGCAGGAGGAGCTGCGCCGGATCCACCGCGCGACCGGCAGCACCTTCATCTTCGTCACCCACGACCAGGGGGAGGCGATCTCGATGTCGGACCGCCTGGCCGTGATGAACAATGGCTGCATCCTGCAGGTCGGAACACCGCGCGAAGTCTATGAAACACCGGCACGCCGCTTCGTCGCCGAGTTCATCGGCCATTCCAACTTCATCGAGGCCCGGCTGGGCACCGACCCCGAGACGGTCGAGCTTGCCGGCGGTTCCCGCATCGCGGTGCGCCGCCCGGAAGGAGGCACGCCGGGCCAGGAGGTCCTCGTCGCCCTCCGCTACGAACGGGTCGAGGTTGTGCGTCCCGACGAGGGCATGCTCGAGGGCGTGCTCGAAGATGAGATCTATCTCGGCTCCACCCTGCGGCGTTGCGTCCGGATCGATGGCGGCGCCACGTTGATTTCAGAGGGCGGAAACACCGGCGCCATCACGCGTTTTGCGCTTGGTGACCGCGTTGGCCTGCGCTGGGAGCCTGGCACGGCCTTGGCGCTCGGGGATTGAAAAAGGAAACACCGGCGATGACGTCAACACCCAGGGTAGCCCTTGTCACCGGCGCCTCGCGCGGCATCGGGCATGAGACGGCCCTCGCGCTCGCCGAGCAGCACTTCTCGGTCTTCCTCGCGGCGGAAGGCACGGCGGCGGAGTTGGCCGAGGCCGAGGCCGAATGCCGGCGCCGCGGAGCGCCCGACGCCGCGCACGGCATCGTCGATCTTTCGGTCTCCGGCGAGGCGGAGCGCATGGTTGCCGCCGCGCTGGAACGGTTCGGCCGCGTCGATGTGTTGGTGAACAATGCCGGCATTCGGTGCCGCAAGACCTTCGGCACCTTCACGCGAGAGGATTTCTCGCGGCTCATGGAAGTCAACCTCGCCGCCGCATTCTTCGCGAGCCAGGCTGTACTGCCCGCGATGCGCAGGCAGGGCGGCGGGCGCATCATCCACGTCGCCAGTCAGATGGGCAGCGTGGCGTCTGAAGACAACGCGCTGTACGGCACGTCGAAGGCGGCGCTGATCCATCTTGCGCGCGGCATGGCCTTCGAATTGTCGCGTGAGGGCATCCATGTGAACTCCGTCAGCCCAGGCCCCATCGCCACCGGCTTCACGCTTGAGACCTATGGGCGGCAGCCAGGCAAGATGGAGATGATGGCGTCCCGCGTTCCGGTCGGGCGCTTCGGTGAACCGCGCGAGGTTGCCGAGGCGATCGTGTTTCTCGCCACGGTCAAGGGCGGCTTCATCGTGGGGCACGACCTGGTCGTGGATGGCGGCTACATCATCCATTAGCGCCCGCCGGGAAAGTTGGATCCACGCTGAGAGTTTTGCTGCCAGCGGCCAGCGGCCAACGCCGAGCCCTGGCCCCGCATCGCCCGATCTGGTCCGTTGCTGACGCCGATCTGCCTCAAGCGGCTTTTTCGAACCAATGCACCTTCTCGCGACGAGCCAGCGGCCCTCAGCCGTCGGAGCGAGGCGCCGTCAGGAAGTCGGTATCCACCATGTAGGTACCGTCGGGATCATTGGGTTCGAACAGAACCGCAACGCTGGTCCGTCCCTGCAACTGGTCAGCCGGGTCGTAGGATACCGGGTCGCTTTCGAACATGCGCGGCCCTCGCACAGGATCGTCCCAGCGCGCGACCAGCACCCAGCTTGCACCGCTCCCGCTACCGAGCATGCGGACACTTTCCAACGGCACCTCAACCCATCCATGCGCGTCTTCCATGCGCCGTAGGCCCCGGCCCTTCACCACGCCGAAAATGCCGCCCAGAAGCAGGCTGCCGCCGATGCCGCCAAGCACGGTCGTCCACCCCCAGATAGACCAGAAGCCGACAATCACGGCGCGCTCGGGCCGGTTCGGGTCGAAGCGCACGCGCACCACCTCGCCGACCGCGCAGCAGGGCGGGTTGGACGAGAACGAGGCTACGACCCGCTGCCGCCGCCCATCAGCCAGATCGAACTCGAACACCGCAGAGTAGCTCGTGGTCACCCCCGTGCCTTGGTTCGATACCTGCTCACGGCGTACCAGCGCCATAACGACGCCGCTCGTCTCGACCGCGCGCTCCTGGAGGCGCATCTGCACGCCGAAGGCCACCGCGCCAATGGCGACCATGATCGCGCCGCTGGCGAGCAGGAACCACCCGATGAGCAGCAGGACGCGCGCCGGTGAAGGGCGGCTTCGTTCGGGAAAGACGGTCATCATGGTCCTGGCTTGCTCCGCGCGCGTCCGCCCATCCCGACATTTCTTGCCTGCAGAAGCCGGAACCGGCGACTGCGTGGTGGAAGAACACTGCCTCGGAGACTGTCATACGCATTGAGCACAGGATTGCAATCTGCCCACGTTGGGCCGGGTTCAGGCGTCTTGGTGGCCAGTTCCCTTCGTCCTATCGTTCGCGCAAGCGCCGGCGCATGAGGCGTAACCAGGGGAAGATTTCCATGGCCATCATCCGGCGTCGCCTTCTTGCCGCATCCTTGGGGGCTGGTCTTGCAACGCCGACCATCCTCAGCGCCCAGATGGGCTGGCCGCGTGAGCGTCCGATCCAGATCATCGTGCCTTTCCCGCCCGGCGGCGGCACCGACATCAACGTCCGCGCCATGATCAGCCATTTCGAACGGCACCTCCCCGGCGCGCGCTTCGTCGTCCTCAATCGTGGCGGAGCGGGCGGCGAGATCGGCTACACCGCGATGGCCCAGGCCGCACCCGACGGGCTGACCATCGGCACCGTCATCACGCCGAGCCTGCAGACCATCACCATCGAGCGCCAACCGCGCTACGCCCTGACCGACTTCGCCTACCTCGGCACCATCGTCGAGGATCCCTCCGGCTTCCATGTCGCCCCGAACGGGCCGATCCGCAGCCTCGGCGACCTGCTCGCCCAGGCGAAGGCGCGTCCGGGGACCATTGCGGTGGGCACCGCCGGCATCGGCTCGGATGATCACCTCCTGATGCTGGCGCTGGAGCGTGCGGCGGGGATCAGCCTCAACCACGTGCCCTTCGCCGGCCAGGCGCCGACGGTCACGGCGCTGCTCGGCGGCCATATCCAGGTCGCCTCGATGAACATGGGCGAGAGCGTCGCGCTGATCCGCGATGGCAGCGTGCGCGCCATCGCCGCCGCAGGCCCGCAGCGCTTCGCCATGACACCCGACATCCCCACCTTCCGTGAATCCGGCTACGCGATCGACACGGGCGTGGTCCGCAGCCTTGTCACCCAGGCTGGAGTGCCCGAGCCGATCCGCCGGCGCCTGGAGGAGATGATCGCAGCAACGATGCGCGACCCGGCCTGGATCGCGGATGCCGAGCGCCTCTTCGTGCCGCTGCGCTACCGCACTCCCGATGAGACGCGGGCGCTGGTGCTGCGTGAGGCGGATGCGCTGCGCGAGCTATGGCGCCAGCGGCCCTGGCGGGACGGCTGAGGAGCAACGCGATGCGCGTGATCGACCTGTCCACGCCGGTAAAGACCGGCCATTTCCGCTGGAACGATGTGGAGCGGCGGCTGCTCAAAACCCATGCGGCCGGGGCAGGGCAGGGCACCTGGGCGGGGTGGAACCTGCACGCCTTCACCCACATGGACAGCCCCCGCCATGTGGACCCTGAAGGTTTCACCACCGACGCTATCACCCCCGACATGACGGTCGGCCCCGGCGTGGTGATCGATGTCTCCGCCATCCCCGCCAACCAGCCGATCCCCGGCGAGGTGATCGCCGCCGCCGGCGCCCATGTGCGGCGCGGCGACTTCGCCCTGATCCGCACCCGCTGGGATGAGCGTGCCAGCATCGATACGCCCGACTATTGGTTGCAGGCACCGTGGATGACGGCCGAGGGCGCGATCTGGCTCCATGAGCAGGGTGTGAAGGCGGTGGGTTTCGACTTCCCGCAGGATCGCTGCATCCGCTTCTTCCTCACCGGCGAGAAGCG
>JBKJNV010000536.1:0-7276 GCA_046593435.1 Roseomonas sp. | reverse complement strand
CACCCGCGATGCGGCTGGGGTCGAGCAATGCGGCATCCGAAGGCGTGAGTTCCTCCGCGATCAGGATCGATCCCTCAAGGACATCCCCGAGGGATCGATCCTGATCGCGGAGGAACTCACGCCTTCGGATGCCGCATTGCTCGACCCCAGCCGCATCGCGGGTGTGGCCACCGATGAGGGTGGTGCCGATGGCCATACCGCCATCATGCTGCGGGCATTGGGCATCCCCTCCGTCGTCGCCTGCACTGGCCTCACCGAGGCGGCGCGCCGTGGCGACACCATGGCGATCGATGGCAGTGCCGGCCGCGTCACCATCCATCCGACGCCAGCGACGCTCGCCACCATCCGCGACAAGATCGCGGCCTTCGCGAAGGAGCGGGCGAAGCTCGCGAAGCTGCGCCGCCTGCCCGCCGAGACCACCGATGGCGAGATGGTGGAGCTGCACGCCAACCTGGAGATCCTGCAGGAGCTGCCGCTGATCGCGCAGGCCGTCGCCCAGGGTGTGGGGCTGCTGCGCACCGAATTCCTGTTCATGAACCGCGACGACCTGCCCGGCGAGGAAGATCAGCTCGCCGCCTATGTGCAGATCGTCGAAGCCCTGGCCGGCGACCCGGTGACCATTCGCGTGCTCGACTGGGGCGGCGAGAAAAACATCGAGGCGCTGTCGAATACGGATGCGCATACCCATGCCGGCCCGAACCCGGCACTCGGCCTGCGCGGCTTGCGGATGCTGCTCAAGCGCCCCGAGCTGATCGAGACGCAATTCGCCGCCATCCTGCGCACCGCGGGGATGGCACCCGAAGGGGCGGTGCGCGTGCTACTGCCGATGGTCACCATCCCCGACGAGGTGAAGCAGACGCGCGAGATCTATGAGCGCGTGGCCCGCCGCCTGCGCCGGCGCGGCGAGCGCCTGCCCGAAAAGCTGCCCATGCTGGGCGTGATGATCGAGACGCCAGGCGCGGCCTTGGCTGCGGACGCCATCGCGCTGGAGGCGGATTTCTTCGCCATCGGCACCAATGACCTCGCCATGTACACGCTGGCCGTGGACCGCGCCGAGGCCGATGTGGCGCATCTGTATGACCCACTGCACCCCGCGGTTCTCCGCCTGGTGCAATTCGCGACCGAGGCTGCGCTGCGGCTGCGCATCCCCGTCTCGGTCTGCGGCGAGATGGCCGGCAACCCGAAGCTGGTGCCGCTGCTGCTGGGCTTGGGCATCCGCTGCCTGTCCATGAACGCCGCCTCCCTGCCGCGGGTGAAGCAGGCGGTGCGCGCACTCGACATCACCGACTGCGCCCGCTTCGCCCGCCGGGTGATGGAGCAGTCCGACCCCGCCCGCATTCATGAGCTGGTCGAGGGTTTCGCGGCCCGCGTGCCGGAACGCGCCTGACGCCACAGGGTTGATTGCGCCACGAAGCGCCTGCCGCCGCATCGAGAGTTGCCCTGCATGGGGCGCGGGCTGAAGCGCGCTCTTGCCGCGGCGAGCCGCGCATCTGTTACGGCGCTGGCAATGCGAGGGCATGCGACCCCATACTCGCTCTGTCCCATGAAGCGCCGAACGCTGCTCGCCATGCTGCCCGCCCTGACGGCCTGCACCCCCGTGGTGCTGCCGATGGGTCCACCGCGCACCCTGCCCGTGCTCAATGGTGAACGGCTGGTCATGGCCGATGGCGCCAGCCTGCCCCTGCGCGCCTGGCTGCCCGATGCCGCCCCGCGCGCCATCGTGCTGGGCCTGCACGGCTTCAACGAATATGCGCGCAGCTTCCTGGCCGACCCGGCGCCGCTGTTCACCGCCCGCGGCGTCGCGCTGTACGGGATCGACCAGCGCGGCTTCGGCGCTGCCCCCAACCGGGGCTACTGGGCCGGGCATGAGACGCTTGCCGCCGATGCCGTGACCAGCTGCGCCCTGCTCCGCGCGCGCCACCCGGGCATCCCACTTGTGCTGATGGGCGAGAGCATGGGCGGCGCCGTCGCCATGCTGGCCGCGACCGGCGACGCGCCGCTGGCCGCCGATGCGCTGGTGCTGCTCGCACCCGCCATCTGGGGGCGCAACGCCATGACCGGCATTGTGCGCTTCGCTCTCTCGCTCGCCGCGGTGACGCTACCGGCCGCGATATTGAGCGGCGGCGTCGCCGGCGTGGTGCCCACCGACAACCAGGCCTCGCTGCTCCGCTGGTCGCGGGACCCGCTGATCCTGCGCCAGACGCGGGTCGACATGGCGCTGGGGCTGATCGACCTGATGGATGCCGCGGTGGCCGCCGCGCCGGGCCTGGGTGCGCATGGCCGCCCGGCGCTGATCCTGTATGGCGGGGAGGACCACCTGGTCCCTGCCGGCCCGACCCGCGCGGTGCTGGACACGCTCGACAGGGATGCACCGGTCACGCTGGGCTTCTACCCACGCGGCTACCACCAGCTGCTGCGCGACCGTGGCGGCGCGGCCGTGGCCGAGGATGTGCTGGCCTGGCTCGCGGCACCCCGGGCGGGCCTGCCCTCCGGCGCGCGGGAGGCCGCGGCCGCATGGCGCGCGCGCCCGGCATGAAGCGCGATGCCTTCCTCGGGCCCGATGGCGCCTTCACCGCCGCGCTGTCGCTGCTGGTGGCGCTGGGCAGTCTCGGCGTCACGCTGCTGCTGGTGCTGCGCCAGGTCCGGCACGCGGCGCAGGCGGCGCCGGTGGCCGGCCAATCGGCCCGCGCGCTGGTGCTGGGCTTTCGCCTCACCCGCGGCGAACCCTGCGCCGTCTACCAGGCGCGACTGCTCCGCGCGGCGGCCATGGCGGCGGAAGATCCGCGCCTGACCCTGGTGCTGCTGGGCGGCGTGACCTGCGCGGGCCCTGCGTCGGAGGCAGAGGCCGGGCGCCGCTACCTGCTCGCCCATGGCCTGCCCGCCGAGTGCCTGATGGTCGAGGAGGCGTCGCGCCACACCTTGGAAAACCTGCGCGCCTATCGCGCGGGCTTCACGCCTTCCCCCACCCCGGACCTGCTCATCACCAGCCGCGCGCACATCGCGCGCAGCCTCGCGATGGCCAAGGGGCTGGGCCTCAGCGTGGTCGCTTGCGCGGCAGAAGCCGAACCGCGCGTCCCGCTGCCGCATCTGCTGCGAGAGGCGGTGCTGCTGCACTGGTACTGGGTGGGATTCTTCTTTGCCCGCGCCACGCGCAACCGCGGCATGCTCGCGCGCATCACGTAGTTCATGCCCTCAAGCGGCGGGCGCCGCCTCCGGCGGCTTGCCTTTCGCCGGACTGCCGGCGTTCGCACATTCGCGCTCGCGGCGGGCGCAAAGAGCGCCCTCCGAGACCACCACATCGGGGCGCGCCGTCCGCGCGCCCGCCGCTCGAGGGTACGATATTCAGACGGCGGGCGTGATGCGCTCCATGCCCGTCGCACCGGGGCGGAAGCCAAACCACCGCGCCAGCTTCAGCCCGTAGTAGCAGGCCTTGAAGGCGAGCACCGGCAGCTGCCGGTTGGTGTTGGAGTGCACATCGCCCGCGAGAAGGCTGACAAGCCCCTCGCGCATGCGGAAGCGGTTGCGCGGTTCCATGAACATGTCGCGCAGCGTCGGGTCGTTGATCTTGTAGATCAGCCACGACAGCGACCCGATGGCCCGGCGCACCTTGTGTTCGAAGGCGCGCATCTGCGGTGCGGCGGCGGCGCGATCATCGAGCCAGGTGTCCACGGCGGCGGCACCCATCTCGGCGCTCGCCATGGCCAGCAGCACGCCTGAGGAGAAGACAGGGTCGACGAAGGCGAAGGCATCGCCCGCCATCAGCCAGCCATCGCCCGCCATGGTCTTCGACGCATACGAGTAGTTGCCCGTCATGGTGGTGGGCGTGATGCGTTCCGCCTGCGCCATGCGCTTCGCCATCGAGGGTGTGGCCGAGATGGTGGCGGCGAGGAAGTCATCGATCTCGCCCGTGCGGCTCTTGAAGAACGCCTGGTTGGACACGCAGCCGACGCTCATCACATCGCCGGGCAGCGGGATCATCCAGAACCAGCCATGCTTGAACAGGTGGATGGTGATGTTGCCATCCTCCACCTCGCCGAAGGGGGCCACGTTGCGGTAATGCGCGAACATCGCCGCGGTGTTGTTGTGCGGATTGCGCTGCTTGACCTGCATATGCGCGGCGAGAAACGTGTCGCGCCCCGAGGCATCGATGACGAAGCGCGCATCCCAGGCGTGCTGCACGCCATTGGCATCGGTCGCGAGGATGCGATGGCCACTTGCGCTGTCCAGCGCGACATCGGTCACGCGCATCCCCTCCAGTGTCTCGGCACCCAGTTCGCGGGCGCGGGCAAACAGCAGCGCGTCGAGCTCGGCGCGCTTGACCTGGTAGCTGTAGGTGTAGGCCTGGTTCAGTCCCTGGGCGAAGTTGAAGGTCACATGCTTGCCGTGCTCGTCCGAGACGAAGCGCGCACCGGGTTTGTACACGCCGATGGCCGCGACACGGTCGCGAATGCCCAGCGTGTCGAACACGCGCAAATTCTGCGGCAGCAGCGATTCGCCGATATGGAAGCGCGGGTGGCGATCCTTCTCCAGCAGCACCACGCGGCGCCCCTTGGCGGCGAGGATGGCGGCCGCGGTGGACCCCGCCGGCCCACCGCCGATGATGAGCACGTCGCAGCTGCGCAGCCGCGCATCGGTAAGGCTTTCGGCGCTGGAGGCATCGAGCGGCATTGTGGTGCCTTTGGCGGCTGGGTTGAATCACGCCATAGTCAACACAATCGGACCAGGCAAAAGCAAGTTAAGATGAATGCGGCACCAGGCGGGTTTGCGATCGTGATCCCCGCCTATCAGGAACGGGCGACCATCGCCGGCATCATCGAAGCCGTGCGCGCGACCATGCCCGATGCGGCGCTGCTGGTCGTCGATGACGGATCGACCGACGGCACCGGCGACATCGCCGAGGCGGCCGGTGCGCGCGTGCTGCGCCCTGGCGCCAATGCGGGCAAGGGTGCGGCGCTGCGCATCGGCATGCGCGCCGCCATCGCGGAAGGCGCGGCCTGGGTGCTGACGATGGACGCCGATGGCCAGCACCGCCCCGAGGACCTGCCGCGCCTGGCCGCCGTCGCGTGCGCGGCACCGGCTGCCATCATCATCGGCTCCCGCCGCGCCGACCAGCAGAACGCCCCTGCCGCACGACGGCGTGCGAACCGGGTGGCGGATTTCTGGGTCTCCTGGGCGGCGGGCACCTTCATCTCCGACTCGCAGAGCGGCTTCCGTGCCTATCCGGTCGCCACCCTGACCGCGCTTGACCGCTATGAGGGGCGGTCGCAGCGCTTCTCCTTCGAAAGCGCGATCCTGATCGACGCGGCCCGGCGGGGCTTCGGCATGGGTGCCATCGACATCCCCGCGCTGTATGGCGCGATGCAGCGGCACAGCCATTTTCGCCCGGTGGCCGACATCACGCGGATCGTGCTGATGGTCGCGGGGCGACTGGTGGTGTGGGGCATGTATCCGCAGGGCCTCTGGCGCAGCCTCAGGCAGCCCCGCCATTGATCCCGATGCACTGCCCGGAGATGTAGCCCGCCCGGTCCGAGCACAAAAAGGCGGTGAGGTCGGCGACCTCCTCGGGCGTGCCGGCGCGCCGCGCGGGCACCAGGGCGCGGATGCGCTCGGGCGGAAAGCTCTCGGCGGCCGGGCTCTCGATGATGCCCGGTGCGACGGCATTCACCGTGATCCCCCGCGCGGCGACCTCCTGGCTCAGCGACTTCACCGCGCCGATCAGCCCCGCCTTGGCAGCCGCGTAGTTCGCCTGACCGCGATTGCCGATGACACCCGACAGCGAGGCCATCGCGACGATGCGCCCCCAGCGTGTGGCCATCATCGGCAGCAGCAGCGGACGCGCGGCATGGAAGAAGCCATCGAGCGAGACCGCGATGGCGCGGTGCCACTGCGCAGCACTCATGCCCGCCATCGGCGCGTCATCATGGATACCGGCATTGTGGACCAGGATCTGGAAGGGATTTTCCGCAACCAGCGGCTCCAGCGCCGCCTGTGCCGCCGCGTGGTCGGTGATGTCGAAGCCGATCGCGGCCCCGCCAAGCTCCTCGGCCAGCGCGCGGGCGCCCGCGAGGTTGGCATTGGCATGGATGGTGACATGCGCGCCCTGTGCGGCGAGTGCGCGGCAGATCGCCGCCCCGATCGGGCTCGCGCCACCAGTGACGAGCGCGCGCCTCATGCGGGCAGCATCACGGTCGCCTGGCCTTCGAGCAGCGTCGCGCCCGCCGCAGCGACCCGAAAGCTGTAGATCAGCCCGCCGCTCTCGCGCAGCATCGCCGTGGCGGAGACCTCCAGCGGCGCCTCGATGTCGTCGAGCCGTGCGACCGCGATGCTGAGGCCCCGCACCGCCGAGAGAAAGCCCGGCTTCTGTCCCCCGCCATCGAGCAGCGCGCCGTGCAGCGCCATCGCCTGGGCCGCGTATTCCAACCCGGCGATGGCCGGCAGCACAGCTCCACGCCGCAGCGGATTGGTCGCGTCCCGGTGCGATGTCGCGGTGCAGTGGATCGTCTCCGCATCATGCCTGATCACGGCGCCGAGCAGGCACATCGCACCCTGGTGCGGGATCATCGCGGCGATGTTCACGGCGTCACCTCCACGCGCAGATGGCCATCCTCGAGCATCGCGAAGCGCAGCACGGCCGGGCCATCGCCGGCCAGGGCGGCCAGCAGCGGCAGGCCGCGCGCGCAGGGATTGTCGAACGGTGTCGGCACCTCCGTGCAGGGCTCGGCATGGTAGGAAACGCGCAGGCATGGCCGCGCCTCGCCCGGCATCAGCACCAGCGCGAAACCGAAGGCGCACCCGGTCGGTCGCTTGGCGGCAAGTGGGGGGTCGAGTGGCGTATCGGAGGCGCAGAACAGCAGCGGCTCGCCGGTCGCCGCCACCTGGATCGCGGCCTGCAGCAGCCCGGATGCAAAAACCCAATCATGCCCGCCCACGCTGGCCGAGGCCCGCTGCGACCCGGCCGCGATGCCCCAGTAGCCGGCAGCCGCATTGTGGACGCTGTTGTGGAACTGCGTGGGCGAGATCGCGACCTCGCTCTCATGCAGCGCGTCCAGGATCGTGCCGATCACCTGGCCATCGCCATTGCTGCTGGCGAACAGCGTATCGAGCGATTCCGGCGGCAGTCCGCTTGCCTCGGCGGCCTCGGCTGCGAGGGCCAGTGCGAGGCGCACGGCGGGGCTGGTGCGCCGGCGCTCGGTCGGGGCGAGCAGGGCAGGGGGCGGCGGGGCAAAGGGCGTCGCCTCCCAGGTGCCACCGCTGGCCAGGATCGGGCGCGCCGCAG
>JBKJNV010000461.1:0-4753 GCA_046593435.1 Roseomonas sp. | reverse complement strand
CACCGCATCGAGCCGATGCCGGCCGCCAATGCCGGCAATCTTGGCCCCGGCACCGGGCCCCAGCGCAGCGTCACCATCACCTTCCGCCTGCTCGAAACAGCGGCACTCACCGCCGATGTCGGACGCGGGCTGCGTTCGGTCCCGTTCCGCCGGCTGGATCTCAACCGGCTCGACGCCGCACCGGAACCCTTCACCGGCGACGTCACGCTGGGTGCCATCGGCTGGCGCCGCAGCGGTCTCGAGGCCGCCTGGCGCATCGAAGGCGACACGCCGCTGCCACTCACGCTGCTTTCCGTCACCACCGACGCAAGGAATTCCAACTGATGGCACAGATCGCATCGCTGGCCAGCGTCATCGGCGCCGGTGCCAGCATCTACGGGCAGGTCCAGCAGAAGCAGGATGCCGAGAAACGGCAAAAGGAGCAGCAGCGCCAGCAGGCCGCGCAGCAGGCGGCGCAACTTGCCGAACGCCAGGCGCAGGTGGAGGTCCGCAACGCCGCCACGGTGGAGGATGAGGCCGCGCGTGCCGAGCAGCTCCGCCTGGCCGATACCGCCAGCCGCACGCAGCGCGACGCGACGCTGAAGCGCACCATCGCCCAGGCCCGCGCGCGGTTGGCTGCCGGCGGGCTTGATCCGAGCGTGGGCTCCGCCCAGGCGCTGGTCGAGGGTCTGCGGCAGGATGCGGCCGCCTCCGATGTGCAGGATTCCGCCCTGCTCAACGCCCGTCTGGCGGCCAACCGGCGCAGCCTGCTGCAGCCGGCCAACGCCAGCTTCATGCCCACGAGTTCGATCACCTCGGCCAACTATCTGACGCTGGGCAACAGCGTCGGCGCGCTCGCCCGCAACCTGCTCGGCTGAGCCCCCGAGACACACCGGAGAACATCATGTCCGAGCACATCACCATCGGCGACATCGCGCCGCGCGTGCAGTATGTCGCCGACGGCGTTCAGGCCGACTTCACCTTCCCCTTCCCGATCTTTGTCGAGGAGGATCTGGAGCTGCGCGTCGATGGCGTGCCGCTGCAAGGCGGCTTCGAAGTGCTCGGTGCCGGCCTGTCGGAGGGAGGTACGCTGCGCTTCGTGGAGCCACCGCTGCCGGGGACGCGCCTCACGCTGCGCCGGCGCCTGCGGATTTCCCGAAATACCGATTTTCAGGACAACGCGATCCTGCGCGCCTCCGCCCTGAATGATGAGCTGGACTACCAGGTGGCGGCCCTGCAGGACGTGGCCGCGGATGTGACCGACACGCTGCGCTTCGACCCGGCCGAAGGCAGTGCGGATGCCACCCTGCCGCTGCGCGGGGCGCGTGCGAATCGCGTGCTCGGCTTCGACAGCGCCGGTGCGATCACGGTGTACGACCGCAACTCCACGCTGCTGAGCGCACCCTTTGCCGGCGCCATCCCGACAACCGTCGAGGACAAGCTCTCGCAATCCCTCTCGGCGCGGGATTTCGGCGCGGTGGGCGATGGTGTCACCGACGACACGCCGGCGCTGCAGGCCGCGATGAACGCGGCTGCCGCCGCGGGGCGCTTCCTCGTCATCGGCGAGGGCAGCCACCGCGCGACCCAGCCGCTGGTGCTGCCCGGTGCCGCCGCCGGGCTGATCATGCGCGGCGCCATCATCTATGCCGGCCCGTCGGGGGCCACCGCACTCACCATCGGCGACGGCAATGCAGTGCGCAACGCGACGAAATTCTACCACGGCCTGCGCGTCATTCGCGCCGCCATCTCCGATTGGACCAACGAGGGCGATATCGGCCTGGTGCTGCGCAACATGGACGCGACCCAGATCGAAATCCGCCAGGTCGAGGGCTTCACCATCGGCATCCGAACCCTGGGCGAGGAGCGTGGCTTCGAGGACACCACGCTGCACCTCGGCCGGATCGTCAACAACAAGATCGGGCTCGACATCCGTACCGCGACCGCGGCGGCCTGGAACACCTCCGTCCGCTATTATGGCGGCCACTTCGCGATCGCGTCCGCGCTGCACCCGACGCTGGATCGGTACGGCGTTCGCTTCTCGGCCGCGCCGGGAGCCTATATCGCGCATAACCGCCACATCTTCGACGCGCCCGGCTTCGAGTTGCAGGCCGAAGGCCGCCCGATCAGCGGCATCCCCTTCCTGTGCGAAGTCTCCTCCCGCGCGGTGTGGGCGCGCGCCATCCGCATGGAGGCCTGCTCGCCCTTTGTCGCGCGTCACACCGGCCCGGCACAGGACCACGTCTACGAGGTTGCCTGGGCAAGCCAAGCCTACAATGTCGCGGTGGATTATGCCGGCGTCTCCCGTGTCGGTGCCGTGGTCCGCACCTACCACCAGGGCGCGGCCTTCCGCGAAGCCACGCGTACCATCGCCTCCGTGGCCTGCCTGCGCGCGGCCCGCATCCACTGGTCCAACACGGAATGGGGGTTCGAGAAGATCGCCTGCCTGTCCTCCAACGTCGCGGGCTCGCCCACCGCTCTCGCCGGCTACGCCTTCCCCGCACTGCCAAGCTTCACCTTCACCGATCGCGGCGTGATCCTCACCGGCGGGCGCGGCCTCGGCTTCGTAGCCGATGCGCGCACCTGCCGTGAATTCGCCCTCGTCATCGATGCGGACGACCCGCGCCTGGTCGTGCAGTGCTTCGACGCCAACATGGCGCTGCTGACGGACGCCGCCGGCACCATGGTCACCGCGTCGGGCCAGGCGCTCACCTGGAACGCCGTCGCCAAATGGTGGCAAGGCAATGTGGACATGACGGATGCGGACCTCACCCGCCGCCAGGTGGTCCGCCTCGCGCCGCAGGTGGCCTACGCCATCATCGGCGTCGCCCGCATCGGCCGCGACTACGAAGTGCGCGCCATGGCACTCGCCTGCGACCCGGGCTTCGCGCCGTCCATCCTCTACGGCCAGCCTGACCTGCCGCATGGCGCGCGTGAGCTGACCACGGAACAGTCCTGGGACCCGCCATCAATCGCGGCGGATGGCACCGCCCAGTTCAACCTGCCGCTGACCGGCGCGCGGCCGGGTGACTTCGCCTCCGCCAGCTTCTCGCTGGCGACCTCGGGCGTGGTGTTCCTCGCACAGGTGGGTGCGACCGACGTCGTCACCGTCACCGCCTGGAACCGCTCCGGTGCCGCCATCGACCTTGGCGCCGGCATCGTGCGCGGGCGCGTCGTCAAGGCATGAAGCCACGCGCGATGTTGGCGCCCTCGCCTCACCGCCCGGCGCCCGATCTCAACGCCGCCCTCGCGCTGGTCATCGGCGAATACGAACGCTTCATGGCCGCCACCACACCCATCGAGGAGGACACCGACGCCCGCGCCTTCATCGCCCGTCACAACGCCGGGCGCGCCGCACTCGTGCACCTCGAGCAACTGGCGAAGGTCGCCCGCCTGCTCAACCCGGACACCCCCCGCGACGCCGGCACCGCCGCCATCCTCGCGGAAGCGCGCCGCGCCCTCGCCCTCACCCCCGAAGAGGAGTCGGACGCCGATGAGTCCGCAAAGGACGAGTGAGTTTCTCGAATTCCTCTGGATCTGGAATCACGCCCACAACCTTGCCACGCCTGCACTGCATCGGCGCATCGCACGCTGGTTCATGGCGCGCGATGCGGCAGGCGACCACCGGCTGGCGCTGACCGCCTTCCGCGGCTGCGGCAAGTCCACGCTGATCGGGCTGTGGTCCGCCTGGCTGCTCGCCCGCAGGCCGGAAACGCGCATTCTCGTGCTCGCCGCCGACCAACTGCTCGCGGGAAAAATGGTGACTCATGTCCGGCGCATCATCGAGCGCCACCCACTCTGTGCCCATCTGATCCCTGGCAGCGCCGATGCCTGGGCCTCGGACCGCTTCACCGTGGCTCGGGACGGCGCATTGCGCGACGCGTCGATGCGTGCCCAGGGCATCGGCGGCAACATCACCGGCGACCGCGCGGAACTTGTCATCTGCGACGATGTCGAAGTTGCCGGCAATTGCGACACCGCCGCCAAGCGCGAGGAGCTGCGGGAGCGCCTCGCGGAGACCGAGTTCGTGCTCACGCCGGGCGGTACCGTCCTGTTCGTGGGCACGCCACACACCGCCGACAGCCTCTACAAGCCCAAAGGCTACCTCGGCGGCTATCGGCGCCTGGCCATTCCCATCACCGACGCCGCAGGCCGCTCCGCCTGGCCCGACCGCTTCCCACCCGAGGCGATCGCCGCACTCCGCGACCGTGTCGGACCCACGCAGTTCCGCCGCCAGATGCTGCTGCAAGCCGTTGAGGAAACTGCCGTCCGCCTCGACCCCGCCGCCCTCATCCGATACGCGGAAGAGCCCATCTACGCCGAGGTCCACGGCCGTCCGACCCTGACACTGCTTGGGCGGCGCCTGGTCGCCGGTGGCGGCTTCTGGGACCCCGCCTTCGGCCGCGCCGGCGGCGATGCCTCGGTCCTGGCCGCCCTCTATTCCGACGCCGAAGGTGCCCATTTCCTCCATCGCATCGCCTACCTCGCGGTGGACCCGGATGCCCCCGACGACCCCGCCACCCAGCAATGCCGCCAGGTGGCCCAGATCGCCCGCGACCTGCTGCTGCCCATCATCCGCATCGAGACCAACGGCATCGGAAAGTTCCTGCCGGCCTTGCTGCGCCGGGAACTTGCCCGCGCCGGCGCCGCCTGCACCGTGCTGGACCATTCCAACCGACGCGCCAAGGAAGATCGCATCCTCGGCGCCATCGAACCTGCACTCGCCGCGCGCCGCCTGCACGCCCATGACAGCCTCTGGCGCACGCCATTTCCCACC